>NJBO01000011.1 GCA_005223075.1 candidate division TA06 bacterium B3_TA06
GCGTACGTGGACATGGATAGGGAAACGTTATCTCACCTTCCAGGCTTAACTTCTGCAACTGTGCGAAGTAGGCGGTTATCCGCTCGAACTCAGTGCCAAACCGTTGCCTCTCCCCTGACTTGAGTTCTAAACGGGCAAGCTCGGCCACCTTGAGGATCTCCACTCCGCGGGTCATAGCTTAAGTTTACCTTAGCGAAGGCTCTAAGTCAAGGATGATCAATGCCATCCTTTTGTTTCGGGGTCCCCGCACGGCTGCGCCTGCGCCCCCGTCGGGTGTAGCAGACGTGTGGGGTGGAAGAATCTGTAGTGGCCGACCTTTAGGTCGGCCCGAGTTCTTATTTTACCAGGATAACCTTCCGGGTAATCATTGTATTATCCGAAGATGAACGGATGAAATAGACGCCCGGCGTCTGGGTGTCTCCCCAAATAATCGTGCCGGATGCTTGGCTTGCGTGTATCTCATCCACCTTTCTGCCCGATGCGTCGAACACCGAAGCCGAGAAACCCTGCGGTCTATCGGTATACTGCAACACTATCCGGCGGCCAACCGAAACTGGAATCTGCCAATCGGATTGTGTTACGTGCGGTTCTTCGGCTACAGCTATCCGCCCCTCTGAATCGGTCTTGATCAGCCAGAGGTTTCCTTCGGAACCTCCGTAGGTCTCGGTCATTCCGGTGATAATGTAGCCGCCGTCAGTGGTTTGCTGTACCCAGCTCCCGTAATCCTTTTGAGGGTTCTGGCCGTAGAGACGCGTCCATACAGTATCACCTTTATCGTCGGTCTTCAAGAGCCACAGATCCCCGTCTTCGGAATATCCACCCACGTAAGATTTTAGTCCGTAGATTCCCGTAACTATGTAGCCGCCGTCCGAGGTCTCTTGCACGCAGTCTGCACAATCGTTGGCATAGATAGGATTCGTTTTCCCCCACGTGCGTTTCCACAAAAGGTTTCCACTTCCATCTGTTTTGAGTAACACTAAATCACCCATCTCTATGCCAGCCGCGACGTAGGCGTCATCTGCGGTCTCTCGCACACACATGAGTTGTGTGCCTCCGGCCCTGTATGTCCACAGGCTGTCTCCCTTACCGTCTGTTTTCATTAGCATAACTGAATTCAGAGTAGCCTCAGAATACAGAGCCAAACAAGCTATAATGTAGCCTCCATCGGAGGTTTGCTGGACATGACAGCCTTCGTCCCATGTATCTTCATCGCCGTAGGTTTTTGTCCAGATGGTGTCACCTTCTGAGTCGGTCTTTAGAAGCCATAGATCGCCATTCCATGGATAGCCGGACTCCTCATGCTCAACGGCATCCCTGTAGCCGGTGACGATGTATCCGCCGTCTGAGGTCTGATCCACGCCGTAAGCCGCATCATAGTTTTCCCCGCCGTAGGTCTTTGTCCATAAGGTATCGCCATCAGCGTCCGTTTTTAAAAGCCAGAGGTCGAAATTCCCGGCCCCGAAGGACTCCGTGTAGCCTGCGATGATGTAGCCGCCATCCGAGACCTCTTGGCCGCCGTAGGCCCAATCCTCAGCATGGCCGCCAAAGGACCTTGTCCAGATAGTATCCCCATTGGAATCTGTTTTGATAATCCATACCTCTGAGGTCTGCGCAGGTAAGGCCCTTCCGCCTATAACGATGTAACCCCCGTCTGAGGTTTGTTCCACAGACCAACCGGAAGAGGTGCCTGTTGTGCCATAGGTCTTCATCCAGCTGGTTTGGGCTGCGAGAGGGATAGCGGCAAGCATCACTGCCGCTATAGATAAGACCGCTAAGCGTTTCATGTTTCCTCCTTTTTGCACCCCACACGTCTACTTCGTAGCCGTGCGGGGACCCCGACGGTTATCTGACGAGGATCACCCTCTCCGTCCGGGGTGTTTTGTTTTCGTCAACCCTTATAAAATAGACTCCAGGAGATTGTTCATCTCCCCAAACAATAGTTCCTGATGTTCCTCCTGCGTGTATCTCATCCACCTTTCTGCCCGATGCGTCGAAGACCTGAGCGTGGAAACCTTGTGGGTGATCCGCGTAGCGCAGGGTGATTTGTTGTCCGATCGAGGATGAAATCTGCCAGTTAGATGGGTGTGTTACGGGCTCGGCAACACCAACGTAGCCCAAGGAGTCGGTTTTGATGAGACAGATGTCATACTCACCATTGGAGTAGGTGCCTGAATATCCGGTGATTATGTAGCCTCCATCTGATGCAGGTTTCACACAGCAGCCGGCGTCAAATTCTGGATTATCGCCGAAGAGACGTGTCCACAGGGTATCTCCGTTTTCGTCTACTTTAAGAAGCCACACATCTGCGTCCCTGGGGTTGCTTCCAAGGAGAATTGCGCCGTAAATACCGGTTACGATGTAGTTCCCATCAGGGGTCGGTTCTATCCAGGTGGCCCAATCGTATGCCGGGGAAGATTTCCCGTAAGTCTTTTCCCACATAAGAGTACCAGTTTCTGAAAACCTGGCTATTCCCAAGTCTGTATCAATGCTTCCTGCAATCATGTACGATCCGTCTGATGTCTGGCGAACGCAGTTAAACCATCTGTCATCACTGGTTCTATACACCCAAACCGAATCGCCCGCTGCATCTGTTTTCATAAGCCTGGCCGCGCTCATGGTGGCAGGTTCCTCCAATCCGTTACAACCTACTATATATCCGCCATCAGAGGTTTGACGCACACACAGCCCCTCTTCGTAGTCCTGATCCGGGATGCCGTAGGTTTTCTCCCACATCAACGTGCCGTCCGCCTGCGTTTTTATAAGCCAGATGTCGCCGGGTATCACGTAGTTGGTCACTTGGCTGAACTTACCGTCCCGGTGGCCGGTTATGATGTAGCCGTCGTCGGTGGTTTGATGGACACTGCTTGCCACATCATAACCCGTATCCCCGTAAGTCCGAGTCCAGGCGGTATCTCCATCAGGGTCTATCTTCAAAAGCCAGGCGTCGTATTTTCCCGCACCGAAGGATTCGGTAAACCCGGCGATGATAAATCCACCGTCGGAAGTGATCTGTCCGGAAAACCCGTATTCCTCAAGAGGCCCGCCGTAGGTTTTCGTCCATAAGGTGTCTCCATTTTCGTCGGTCTTTAAAAGCCATATGTCGGTTTTGGTCTGCTCGGAGATTGTATTGCCCATAACAAAGTATCCACCGTCTGAGGTTTCTTCCACTAATTCTCCGAACTGGTAATCGGCGTCGCCGTAGTTTTTTATCCAGCCGCCCTGGGCTGTTAAGGGGATAGCGGCAAGCAATGCCGCCAGTAGAATGAACAAGGACTTCCTAAGCATGTAAGCCTCCTTGTTTTTGCCGGTTGCCCGGCGTTGACCACAAAGCCTGAATTTTTTCAGCTAAAAGACCACTTATTTTTATAATAGGCTATTAAGTGAGTATGTCAAGATCGGCCTCAGTGTGGTGGCATGTTATTGACAATCTCCTAATCTTCGCTAGTCTAGGGCATGATATTCATCTACGAGGACTCATGGGAGAACTTCGAGCCGTTGTCTTTGCTTCGACCCGTAACCGAGACACGCTGCGGTGCCTTGAGCTTTCGCGAAAAACTCGCAAGGCTCTCAGGCGAGGATATCCGGGGTATCATCCGGGAAGAGCTGCTTGACCTTCTCTCCGAGTGCTGGCCCGAGCTGGCCAGGGATGCCAACAAGGTGCCTGAGGGCTGCCACCTCTTCATAGCCGCGGGAAGCGTGCTCACCGAACCGCTGGCATATATCGATTCGGACGAACTTCTGGTTGGTGAAGCCGAAAATCTCCTGGGTTTCAGCACCGACTCCCTCTCAGGCTATCAAAGTGCTGAGAGTATTCAGGGGTTTCTTGAGGATGCAGATCTAACCAAACACCGGATAGGGGGCAGACGGATGCTCTATCCCTGGGAGATATTTGCTTCCCTAGAGCTTGAGGTCACGCGTGACTTTGAGGGTGAACTTGCAAAAGGTACGCTTGATCCCCACGCCACGGTCTACGGCTCAGCCCTGAGACTAGAGAAAGGGGCACGGGTCGAGGCAGGTACGGTAATAGACTGCCGGAAAGGCCCGGTGACCGTGGCTCGAAACGCACTTATTAAAGGCCCCACTTTGATCGAAGGCCCGGTCTACGTAGGTCCTGAGAGTATCGTGGACAGCGCGAGGCTCAGAGCAGGAACCGTCTTAGGCCCTTGCTGCCGTGCCGGCGGCGAGGTCGAGGCTTCCATCTTCCACGCCTACGTCAACAAGCACCACGAGGGGTTCATCGGCCACTCCTACCTGGGCGAGTGGGTTAATCTGGGTGCCATGACCGCCAACTCCGACCTCAAGAACAACTACTCCGAGGTCAAGGTCAACCTTGCAGGCGAGACCATCTCCACAGGTCTTGTCAAGTTCGGCTGCATCATGGGCGATCACACCAAGACCGCCATAGGAACCCTTATCCCCACCGGTGCGATGATCGGGATATTTGCAAACATCCTGGGAGGCGGGCTCTGTTCGAAGAATATTCCTTCCTTCTCCTGGGGCGAGGCCAACGTTTACGAGCTAAAGAAGTTGCTTTCGACCGCTGAGAAGGTGATGCAGCGTCGAGATGTGAGCATGGGTGAGGCGTTAAGGGAACGTATCATCGCCCTTTATAAGGCCTATGTCGGTTAACTCGCTCGGCGTGGACGTGGGGGGCACCAACACCCGTCTTGGTCTGGTGGATGAGCATGGCAAGATCGTAGCCCGTGCGCGTATCCCTACACTTATGAGGGAGGGCCCGGAAAGCCTTGTGGAACGTATTGCATCAAAAGCTTTAAGCATCGCTAATGATGAAACGATTGCACAGGTGGGTGTGGGGATAGCCGGTCTCATAGATCATCATAAGGGGATAGTTCGGTTTTCCCCGAATCTTGTGGGTTGGAAGGACGTGCCCTTAAAAGAGATGCTTCATGAACGCTTCGGGGTTCCGGTTGCGGTGGGCAACGACGCCAACGTGATTGCCTGGGGGGAGTACCGCTTCGGGGGCTATGGGACCGAGCACCTCTTCTGCTTCACCCTTGGGACAGGCGTGGGAGGTGGGATTGTGTCCGATGGCAGGTTGATTCTTGGGGCAAACGATGCGGCGGGTGAGTTCGGGCACACCTCGCTTGAACCCGACGGGTCTCGCTGTGCTTGCGGGTTGAGAGGGTGCCTTGAGAGCTACGTTAGCTCACGTCATCTGACAGCCCTGGCAAAGCGCCGCATGAAGAAAAGATCCCATTTAGCCCGATTGACATCAAAGGAGGAGCTTACCCCCAAGCTTCTGGCCAAGGCCGCGCGTGAGGGTGATGAGGTGGCACAGAAGATCTTTGCTGAAGCGGGAGAACGCATTGGACGGGCGCTTGGCAACGTGGTGCAACTTCTTGATCCTGAGGTGATTGTAGTCAACGGGGGTATAAGCAAAGCGAGTGATCTTATCATCAAGCCGATCCGGAAATCCCTTAAGCGCTACACCATGCCGCTTCGCGGCCGCAGGCTGAGGGTGGTGCGCTCTAAACTCGGCGACAGGGCAGGAATACTAGGCGCAGCGGCTTTGGCCGAGATACTATGATAGGGCAAGCCACTTTTATAATTCAAATTGCAAAGTGCGAATTTATTGGGAATTAAAGGCCGCCTTCGGCGGCCTTCCTGTTGCGTTGTAATCTTTCGTGCCCCGACGAAAGGAGCATCGTGTTACGGGCTTACCGCCAGGCCCACGGAGAAGAGGATGGTGGTTTCGGAGCCTTGCCGTTCATGGGTTACCGGTGAGTAAGGATTGCCGTTAAGCTGCACGGTAAGGGAAGGTTTGAGCCACAGTATGGGGATGAGCTTTATACCCACATCACCTTTTATTTGGAACCCAACGTCGGTCTTTAAGTCATCATCGGGGATGTCAACCATAAGGTCCCAGTTGCCGGCACCTATCCCGGTGGCTCCTGAAGTGTGGACGATAAAAGCGGGACCAAGACCTGCTCCTATGTGGAACTTGCCGGTGGGCTTCAAAGTGCCCTTGAGCAGGACAGGTATAACCACGTTATTATATTTCAGGATAAGATCGGTGTCACCGAAGCCGGTTTCCCAGCTATATTTGGCGCTTTGTACGAGGAATCCGGTTTCCGCTCCGATATACGCAGGCAGGCACGACGGGGTTATCCCGATGCTTCCCAGGAGACCTGCGTGCAGGCCCACGCCCGAGCCTATGTTGCCATTGCCGTCGTCCCAGCTCTGGTAGTTGAGTCCACCTACGCCCGTAACCTCGACGCCCCACGCAACGCTCGCCAGCAAGGCGAGAAGCAAAACGAATTTCTTCATGCCTGCTCCTTTGGTTTTGTTCTACTCTCCGAGTTGTCCCCCAGTATACCTGTAAGTTTTTAGATTTTCAAGGCCAGGCCCAGGGAAAAGAACCAGTTTTGACCCTTGTCGAGCCACGTATCTTTGGCGGTTAGGTTAAACTGTCTGGTGATTGCAGGATTAAGCCACAGTTTTGGAGACAATCTGATGTTGATTTCTCCTTTGAGGTGCAATCCCAAATCGGTTTCATAGTATTGTTTATCTACGACACCTTCACCGCCTTCTGCATCCTCCCACCAGCCGTAAACATTGCGGATCAGCGAGGGACCAACGCCCCATTGGAAATGAAACGCTTTCACAGTGGCAAGTCTTAGTTTTAGGAGGAGTGGAATTATTAAATTGGACTGATGAGTAACCATGGGAGGATACTCAGGTATTGCTGGAATGATGAAGTAATTGGCTTGTTGAAAAAGGATGCCGCTCTCAAGACCTATGTTGATTCCCAATAACGAGGGCACTATAGATAACTCTGTAAGCAAGCCTCCATGCCATCCCCATGCGCCTTCATGATAATATTCGGGATTCATCGCTTGGTAGTTCCCTCCACCCAGAGCGGTTATCTCCAACGCTCCCACACACGTCCCTAGAAGGGCAATCAAAAGGATGCAGCGTTTCATGTTTCCTCCTTCATCTGGACTAATATACTTGCAGAACTTAACCTGTCAACATTGACACCCGCTTTGTCAGACCCTATACTTCCAGCTGTGAGGAGATTAGTATTTGGATTGTTACTGCTGCCGATGGTGCTCTCCGCCTTCACCCGCTGGCAGGTAGCCGAAAGCGAGAACTTCAGGCTGGTCTATCCTCGCGGTTACGAAGATCAGGCGCGGCACGCAGTTTCCTGGATGGAAACCGAACGCGACAACGTGAATCAACTTACCGGCTGGGACCCGGGCAAGGTTTGGGTGGTTATCGAGGACGTGGGTATGTGGGTTAACGGGTTTGCCAACCCGGTGGGATCGGAGATTCACCTGTTTACCACCCCGCCCTCAGGGCTTGACATCTCCACCCGTGACTGGATGCGCACCGTGGGGGTGCACGAGTACACACACATCTCCTCGATACAGCCGGTTTACGGACTCCCCAAGTTCCTCAAGTTTCTCCTTGGCCCCTGGGTTCTGCCCAACGCGCTCGTCCCCGGTTGGATGATAGAGGGTGTTACCGTCTACTACGAGTCCCAGGTAGAGCCCTATGAGGGCAGGCTCGAAGGCGGTTTTTTCGACGCCAATCTGCTTACGCGCACATCCCAGGGAATGTTCCCGAAGCGCTGGGAGATGGACGGTTCGCTCACCCAGTTCCCAATGGACAACTCCATCTATGCCTACGGAGGGCCGTTCTTCGAGTGGGTGGTGGATGAGAAGGGGCCAGAGACGATCGCCGAGTTCTACCGGGTGAACGGGGCGAGCATACCTTTCTTCTTTATCGACCGCAGCGCGCGCAAGTCTTTTGGTGATGGATTCCCTTATCTTCTGCACGACTGGAAGAAGGCTACCTATAAGCAGGCATCGTCCTGGCTTTCCGCCGACTCGGTAGCGCGACGTTTAACTGAGAAAGGCTGGTATGTTTCGGGTCTTGCCACCGACGGCGAACGTATCTACTACGCCCGTACCACCATCAAGAAGCGGGCTGCACTCAACACATCCTGGTACTTAGACGTCGTGGCACTCGATCCGGCTACAGGCGAAGAAGAGGTTATCCTTCGCCCGAACACCTCGGTTCAGATGCTTCGCGTTCACGACGGGGTTCTTTACTGTGCCACAACCACATTCAAGCGGGGGTTTAGTAATACTTCAAATAACGCTTTCGGCGAGCTTTTCGAGCTGCGCTCCTACGATCTTTCCACAGGCAGGAGCAAGAAGCTCTATGAAGGCAGAATTCGTGCGTTCGACCGCCTGCCCGACGGCTCGTTCCTTTTGTCCATGGACCGCACCCCGGGGTTCGGCTCAGCCCTGCTCAGAATACCTCCTCGAGGTGGTGAGCCGGAGAGGCTCTGGGAAGGCGATACGCTTGTAGGTGAGATTGTCATCAGTGGAGACGGCAGCGCCTTCTTCTCGGCGCGCGAGCAGGGTTCCAACTGGAATCTGTGGAGATATTCAGCAGATAATAAATCCTGGGAACAGCTTACCCGCACCGACTACAGCGAGTTCAGCCTCTGGCTTGACCAAAAGGGCAATCTTCTGTATGCCGCAAATCCAAAAGGGCCGAAAGGTCTGGTGGGTGTATACGTGCTGGATACCGAAACCATGACTCATCAGGTATTTGATGCTCCCAGCTATGCACTGAATCCGGTCCTGATTGGTGAGGAGCTTTTCTTTCTGGGGCTGAACCCGGAAGGTTATGACATCTACTCGGTGCCTGCTCGGCTGTCGCTTGCTGATATGCCCAGCCGTCCCCCTCTTTCCCGAGGTCTTACCTTCTGGGACAAGAGGCTCCCGACCTACTCCGGGGGCTTCAAGACCCGCTCGCGGTTTTGCCCCTACCTCTCCCTCTTTCGTCCCTGGGCAAGGATACCTTACGTATGGCCGAGCTTTAACGATGCCTGGAATCTTACAAATCTCGATATGGGCATCTTCCTTCTGGGTGCGGACGTTCTGGGAGAGAACTTCTACCAGGCGGATGTAAGTTACGACGTCATAAATAACACCAACTCCGTGGATGCGAACTGGAGCAACCAACGGTTCGCTCCGCTCAGCCTGAATCTAGACTACTCGCATAATCCGATGTGGGATACAGCCGGTCAGTTTCTCGGTTATGGTTACCGAATCTATCCCTCCTTCAACTATCCTATCTACTACCGCCCCGGGCGCGGCCTCAACGTCATCCGCTGGGGCGAGGGGTTCCTGGTTACGGGAGATAGCCTTCAGAATCGTTTTCTGGTTAGCAATATCAGCCTGTCATTCTCCTGGCCGTTCTGGGGACTCGGTCTTGCCGCATCCCACCAATGGGAATCACCCATCTTCTCCCCAGATGAACGCTCCTGGCTCCTCACACGTTCTGCGGCGGTCTTCGATCTTGCCGGGGGACTTCTTCTGGCTGATGTCTCCACCTTTGCAGACCTTTCCGCGCAGCTTCCTGCGGGTTACAATCATTCTGCTCCCATCCGCGGCTATGCGGAGATCGAAACCACCGATCCCGTCTTTGCTACCACTACCCTTGAATACCGCCACCGGCTGCTTGTGATGCGGTTCGGGATATGGAACCCGAATATCTTCTTTGAAGACCTCTACGTGAACCTCTTCACGGATGCGGCTTTTGACTCCCGGAATCTTCTTGGTGCTTCCGTTGGTCTTGAACTCTCACCTGAGATACACCTCTTCTGGGGTTTTCTTAGACTTGCACCGATCTTTGGGGTAAGCGTTAATTTGAATGGTGAGATTAACGTCCACGGTGGTGTTTCAACCTCACTTCCGTTTGAGATCATGCGTTCAAGAAAGGACGCAGTTGAGTTTGCAGCCGACCCCTGGCCCGACTCCTGGAAGGATGTGGAGCTGGTTGAGACGCGCTAACATTCCTCTTAAACTGTCCATGGTCAATACATCGTTACCAGGTAATAGGGGGTTGAGATCATCGAGTAGGACGACAGGGAAGAAGCAGAAGTTATCATCAAGGCGATTGTAACCAAGAGATTGGAGTTTGGTTTATGCCCCTCAAGGGTACAAGAGGAGACAGTCCACCCATACCTTTACCGAAGTGAGGCCTTTTGATATTATAGACATACTGCCACGTTTGAGCTGATCTTAACATGTCATCGGCATTGTTCCAACTGAGTATGCAAGGTAGATAGAACTCCTCGTCCTTAACCCTCCTTTTGTCCTTCGGACAAAAGATCGGGGTCCCCAAGCGGTTGCAAAGCAACCGCTTGGGGTGATAGGGCGTCTTGCGAGGCGAGATGTGGGGACGACGAGAACGATCCATGAGTCCTTTCTTCCCCTCTGCTTCGTAACGCCTGATCCACTTGCGTACCACCTGACGTGAAGTCCCCATCTGGTGAGCTGTTGCCGAGATGCTTGCATAACGCTCGTATACCTCTATAATCATACGTCTTGCTTCTAGGAGGTTCATACTGAGTAGTCTCTTATAAGCAAGTTGCATAGGCGGTGGATCTCCTTTCTTAGTTCTCTTTTTGTAAGTCTAAAGGAGATCCCCGCTTTCTCAAATACCTTCAACACCCCTCTACCTACCTGGTAACTATCTCTTGGCGCACGAACTCCCCCCTCTTGACAGACCCGCTTTCTGGCCTATACTTTTCTTGAAAGATGCGGATGTAGCTCAGTTGGTAGAGCACAGGCTTCCCAAGCCTGTGGTCGCGGGTTCAAGCCCCGTCGTCCGCTTGAAGTGTCTAATACTGGAGGCTGAATGGCTCAGTTTGTGTTAGCATTCCTATTGATCGGCGGTGTTGAGTTGGAGGTGGATTGGAGCGAACTCTCGGTTCACTTCTATGGACCGGTTAATCTCGCCAGCGACACGCTCTATAAGGGGGAGCTCGAGGCAAGCCTCGATTCAATGCTTGCAACTATACCCCTATACGGGGAGTTGAGTCTAGGGGATGCGGTGGCTCGCTCACGAGATGCTCAGAATTATTTCCAAACCGCGCTCTCATATCCACAAGTCGTTTCTACTCGCTACTCCACCGCAGGAGAGGTCCAGAACGAGTATGTAATAAGCCTGGTTGGTCCCTTCCTTGAAGAACTCATCCCGCGTCCCATGCAACCTCCTACTTTGCATGAGCAAGAACCGGATGCCTCAACCGGCCCAGAACAGAACAACCTGAGCTCCATACCCAGCACCGGCTTCATTATCGACGCGCGAGGCACAGGTTTCCGACCGGGTATCTTTCCGCGACTCCTTGATCCACAGGGTAACGTAATCCTTGATGCGGGCAACGTGGATAGAGATGTTTTGTTGGAACGTGGCTATGTGCATTATGCATACTCACCGCGGGCCGCGCTCCAAACCCGGGAGCTTGGACTCAACCCCTTGAGGTTGGTAGCCGAACGTACCGTTGGACGTGATCGCTGTGACATCGTCCTTTCCGCTGCGGACGCAGAACGTATCCTGGATTCGCCGCTTAACCTGCGTTTGCTTTGCGAGTGCATGGTGACCATCATCATCGACCGGCAATAGAACGCCGAGCGCTGGGGGAAAATAGTATGGGAAAGGCAGGATGGGGATTTAGCGAGATTTAGTCAAGAATTTTCTAGTTTTTCCTATTTGTAGACACGTAAAAAGAAGAACAAAGGAGGAGAAATGAAAAAAGTTCTTCTAGTCCTAATGGCTTTAGTAGTCATAGGAATGGCGAGTGAGATGTTCTTGGTGGAGAAGTACATAGAAGGTGATGTTGAGTGTTCTTTGTCCATACAGAAAATCCTGGAAGTTACTTTTACCTTAGATCAACCTTCCTATCTTCTGATTTCGTGCGTTCTTTCTTATAGTAACTATCCTGATGCTATGAAAAAAGAAGGTTGGTTTAATGTGAATGGGGAAAAGCAAAGGCATTCGGCTTCTGAGTTTAATCTTACCTATATGATGTCTATGGATAGTGGGCGGGTTGTTGTCCAAAGTTGGGTAAGAGGAGGCATTTTTTCAGCAGGTGTATGTACAGTTAGAAACCCTACACTTCAAGTAATGGTTTTCTGTCCATCGGATGAGGAGCCTTTTGTAACTGAAGCTCCACCGGAGTCTTCGGATGGGTTGTCTAGCCACAGTATTCTATCTTCCGGTCCCCTTGTCCATGTTGAAGGCTGTAGTGAGATTTATGACATAGTAGGGAATAAGGTTGATTGTGAGATAAACGATGGCGATGTCTACCTTAACCAGTTGCCTGCAGGAACCTACTTCGCCAAAGGTAGTGAAGGAAGAACCACCAAGATAGTGAAGTTAAAGTAGTAAGGTAAGGCTTTCTAGTCTTCAAGTCTTCAAGAATTTACCCCGCGTAATCAACGCAAAGTGGCTTAGATTGGGTGTAATAGCCCTGTCGGTTACTTTACTTAGGTATTGAGTTGTAGTTATTTGTAGGAGGATTGTATGGGTGTTACGCCAGATAGACCCAAAAAGTTTGTTCACATAGTAAGAATAGGTCAGGAGGTATGGAATCTGACGGGACAGGTAAGAAATGTCTACCGTGTATATCAGAGTTCAGGAAGGTGGGTGCAGGCTCAAGTTGACCCCGATCCTGGACTACCCTATAAGAATAAAGAGCTTGTAGCACTTAAAGAAGTTGTTACCGAGTTGCGTTCCTGAACGGAACAGAGATAGATCTATCTAGTTCTCTCCCCTCGCTAAGAGCCTTCAGGGTTAAAGCTCATGGGTTCTCGTTTGTTTCGTCAGACTTTGTTTTAGGTCTCTCAGCCCCTCGTTCTTGTGGACGTTGACCAACGTTACCATCTTCGAACCAGAAAATATATTACTTCGGATTGACCCCTTTAGGATTTTGACTATACTGTGCCAATGGGTAAGTTGAAGTTGATGGGAGGGATGATACTCGGTAGGACTTTGGGGGAATTCAGTTTCTCGAGAGAGAGGAGATGGGGCTGCAAAGGTAGAGTCTGGTGAAAAACGGTATCTCAATTGACCTGGAAGATTGGTTCTGTGTTTATAACCTAAGGGATGTGGTCAGACGGGAAGATTGGGACATCCAGGAGCTGCGTATAGATCAAAGTACCAGGCTTATATTGAAACTCCTCTCCATACATAACACCAAAGCCACGTTTTTCGTTCTGGGGTGGATCGCCGAGCAGGTTCCAGGTCTCGTAAGGGAGATCGAAGAGGAAGGCCACGAGATCGCCACCCATGGGTATTCTCACACCCCACTTACCCGTATGACCCCGCAATCCTTCCGCGAGGATCTGGAGAGGGCGCTCGAGGTTACAAAAAGGGCAGGGATCAAGTATGATTCTTCGGTGTTCCCTATAGCATTCCATCCTGATTACGGGAGGATCTCTCCCTTCAGGAAGATCTCTGGGACAGGGAAGCGGAAACCATGATTGGCATCGGATCGTTTGATTACGTCAAAGAGCCGTTGCCTATCCTTAAGGGGATGCGGGAGTCTGGCACCAGCAAGGTGATCATAAGCTTTCCCAGAGCCTGGATATGGATGGTGCCTCTGCGCAGGGTCAGGCTTTACTGTGTTGCCATCTTCACCACCCCGAGCTTTTAGGAGTTGAGACAATGACTGTTCTGTTTCTATGCGCCGCTTTCCTTCTGCTTTACTCCTTCTTTGGGTACCCATTGATCTTGCTTTCAATAGCTGCTTGCTTGAGATGGAGGAAGAGGACTTATCCCCACAAGGAACTACCCAGTGTTATGTTTGTATTTGCCTGCTGTTGGGAAGGTAAGAGGCTGGAGGAGAAGATCAAGAATTGTCTTGCCTTGGATTATCCGAGTGAGAAGCTTGATATCGTGGCGGTTTCAGACGCAGCCACCCCTGAGACTCTCGAAGTGCTCAAGCGAGCCGAACGCAAGGGTATCCTTCGAGTGCTCTATAATCCTCGCCGTTCCGGGAAGAGTGCCGCTTTGGCCAGGGCTCTTGCGCAGTGCCAGGCAGATGTCTTCGTGGTAACGGACGCAGACGCACTCCTTGAACCGCACCATCTCAATGAGCTTGTCGCTCCGTTTGCCGATCCCAAGGTGGGTGCTACTACCGGCACCATCCACTACGCGAACGTAGGTGAGTCTGGCATCAGTAGTGGTCAGGGGCTTTACTGGCGATTTGAGGTGCTGATGCGCAAGGTCGAGAACCTTATGGGCAGGGTTGTGGCGTTGACTGGTGCGATCTATGCCATCAGGCCCGATCTTTTCGATCTCTCCGACCCCAGATGCGACGCCGACTTCCTTGCCCCTCTTCAGGTGATCGGCCATGGCAAGAAGGTGCTGTTCCTCAGCCGTATCTCCGCCCTGGATTACTCTCCGACAAGCTCTGCACCCTTGCTTGCACGCAGGGTGAGGATGATCACCCTCGGGCTTTGGAGCGTTATTCGCAACGCCGGCTACCTTAACCCGTTCCGCTTCCCATTTCTCTCCTGGCAGCTTTTTTCCCATAAGGTCCTGCGCTGGCTTATAGCCATTCCCTTCATCCTCGTTTTCGTGAGCAGCGCCTTTCTGATAACTCATCCATTAGGACTCGCTCTTTTCTGCGCCCAGTGCCTTTTCTATCTTGCTGGTATCATCGGTGGGGTGGCATCCAAACTGAAGCTTAGGATTCCCCTTGCAGGCTCGATCTGGTACTTTATCCTTTCCCTTTGCTCATCGTTAATCGGGATCTTCAACATCATCAGAGGTAAGGATTATTCGGTGTGGGAGCAAACGGCTCATCGCTAGAGAGCTGAGCGGCAGGTACCCCATTTCGCCCTGCGTAGAAGGGAAGAAAGTATCGCTTTAGTGCGGCCAAGACCGTTGTAGTGCTTGAACCGGGACCAGAGCGAAGCCTGCGGCATACGTGGATGATAAGGGTCAAACTCCCATGGGTGCAGGTAGAGAACCAGTGGTTCAGGCCCTTGCCTCAATACCTTGTTGTAAAAGCCGGGTCCAAGCAGTCTCATGTAACCGCCTCCCATGGGAACAAGCCGCTTCATAAACCTGCGGGTGGAGATCGCAAACTCCTTTATCCCGGCTTCGTTAAGTTCACTAAGCAGATCGTCCCGCCCAACCCATAAACTGGAGTCGTAGCGGTATCCTGCTTTCACCATGTGCTCGATCACCCTTTTTGTCAAAGAGAAGGTCGGGGCCCTGAAGCCTTGCACCCGGCAGCCTGCAATATCTTCAAGCAGGCGCTTGGCATCCATAATCTCTGTTTTAAGCTCCGCGTCGTCGAGATCGTAAAGTAGTCGATGCCTCATGGAGTGGCATCCTATCTCGTGACCTCTTTCAGTAACCAGTCGCAGGAGTCGAGGCTCTCGTTCCGCAACAGCGCCCATGAAAAAGAAGGTCGCACTCACCCCGGTAACACCCTGCTCATCAAGCATATCCAGCAGGAGGTTGATGGGTTTCTCAAGCCTCAGCGGCATGCGGGAAAAGGACTGCCGGTCGATGCATTCCGCAAAGTCGGTTACGGAGAACCAAGTCTCGACGTCGAATGTCAGGAGTCCTTTCTTCATATCCCGTCAAAGTCTCCAAAGGATAGATCCCAGTCGGCCAGGTCCTGTAGCAGCTCCTTATGCCTTGGCGCCATCTTGACCACAAGGTGAAAGCGCCGCAGAAGATTAATTCGCGTAGAGAAATGGTTTCGCTTAAGCAAACCAAAGGTAGGCGATGTAGGGTTTGTGAGAAAAACCAATGGTGCGGCTGCGGCGGCTTGCTCCATCGCCTTCAACAATGAAGAGGATTCCTCTCCCTCCTGAGGGCTGAACTCCGCTGCGAACGCGGTCTTTATTTTCCAGTGTTCCTGGAATGCCACTACTGATCGATCTGATAGTCTCTGGTATTCCATATCCGGTCGGGAGTAGCGCCAGTCAAGATAGGTCTGATCCTTAAACAGGTGAACACGAGGTCTGCTGGGGTGAGGGGTTTCTACCGGGATTTTTTTTACCCTTTTAGGCAGGGCAAGGCGGACCATGAGGGTTGGATGAAAGGGAATCAGCCAGCCGAATCTGCGGATAAATCCCGGGAACGAGCGTCTGTTGGGAAAGGAGTAGAAAAACGCGAAACGATTTAGCAGCTCTCGTTCGATACGTTTGATAAGGTGCGCAAATAGACCCTGCTTTCTCCAGGCGGGATGAACCATGAGATCGAGAAGTGAGAGCGCATGGACACGACGCTTTCCGATCATAAAAGGAAAAACAAGCATCGCCTGAATCGCAACTACCTCCTCCTCTGCTTCCACCACCAGAACGTCGTGGGGATAAGGGCATCTCTCGCTGTATTTCCAGTCCCAGACCTCAGACTGAAAGGATGCGCCGTAGACCGCCAATCTCAAGCCTAAACACTTCTCCTTGTCATTAGGGGTAACGGATCGAAGCGTCACCTTTTTTGAGTTGCGCAGCGTTATCTTCTGTGGGGCAAAGCCTGGCAGGGAGGAAGAAGACATCCCCGGATGATACAGGGCGCTTTCTACATGTCAACCCGCCAGTGAACACTTAATCCCAGCTAAAGCCGAGCTCCTAGGGGTTCCATCGGAACTTCACTTGTCTGTTCAAAAGTCTGTTCCAACCCGAAAGCACAGACAGGAGTGTCTGCGCTACATTGCGGGCTAAATAGTGTTCAATGATCAAAAGCCTTGCTTCGACCGCATTCATGACGTATGATCTCTTGTAGTTAATCTGCATAGGAGGTGGATCTGTTTGGTTAATTCCTTTTTGCTAGGTCTAAAGGAGATCCCTGCTTTTCCTAATAGCACCCTTGCTCGCATACCCTAACCCTGGTAACTATCTCCCCGCTCACGAACTACTCTTGCTTGACAAAGTCCTGATGGCTTCTAGAATTGGCCGTGGATGCACGATTACTTATCCTTACATACCACGGTATACATGAGGCCTACAACCCACTGCAGGATGATTCGATCTACTCCATACCCCATAATGACTTTACCCTTCAGCTTGACTATATCTCCGGTATGAATTGTCAGCTATCTATCCTTTCTGCTGCCGTAGACCGAACCCGATGCAATCACCTGGTGCTTACCTTTGACGACGGGCTTTCATCCGCCGGGGAGTCAGTTTGGCCCGAGTTGCAGAAACGCGGGATGCGCGCCACCTTTTTTATCCCACCGGGCTGCATCGGCAAGGCAAGCTACATTGACTGGCCCACGGTGCGGCGGATGGCAAGCCAGGGTGCTGAGTTTGGAACCCACGGGTATTACCATCTTCCTTTTGCCGCCCTTGATGATCGCTTGTTGAGGCAGGAGATAGTGCGTTCCAAGTTGGAGCTTGAGGATAAGTTGGGCACCGAAGTGAGGGTTCTTGCCGCGCCCGGTGGAAGCCTTCATCCCCGGGCTGCCGCAATTGCCCGCCAGGCTGGCTATCTGCACTTCTGCACCTCAAGACGAATCCTCAACCCTTTGCCTGCTCATTTTATGCTCGGCAGGTTTCCTTTAAAACGCAAGACCCCTGAATGGCTCTTTCGCTCAACCGCCCGTATTAACTCCTCGGCCACTGCCCTGCATCGAGTGATAGACCTCTCCAAATCCTCAAGCAAGAGGCTGTTCCCCGGCCTCTTTTCGGGCCTTAGGAAGCTGGTGCAGGGATGATTTTTCTCCTTGTAATAATAGTGGTGCTTTTGACGGCGGCAGTAATCGCCGTGCTGCCCGAGTTCATAGGGCCGAGGCTCAGCGTGTTGATTTATCACCGTATCGCGCCCGACGCCGACGAGGCCTACGATGACCTCTTATACACCGTTAACGAATCCGCTTTCGCGGAGCAGATGAGGTATCTTGGCGGGGGTGGAGTTGACGTTTGGGGGATCGGTGAGATCGAGGCCTACTTCAACGGCCGCCTGAAACTCAAACGTCGGACGGTTGCGGTTACCTTTGACGATGGGTTTCAAAGCCTCTTAACAAGGGGATTGCCCATCCTGAAACGCAACAAGGTCCCTGCTATTCTCTTTGCCTCGCCCTATCCTTACAAGCATCTTTTTGAAGACAAGGCCGATCCTATACTTAGCCCGGCCGAGCTCCGCGAGCTCTCCCAAAACGGTGTCTCTGTTCAGTCCCACACCTTGACTCATCGCCCGCTTTCGGAGCTGCGTGATGAGGAGGTTGTGGCCGAGTTCCGCTACTCCAAACTTGAATTGGAACATATAACCGGGGAGGAGGTAATCTCACTTGGAATCCCGGGGAACTTTTATCGCCGCCGGCTGAACGAGTTTCTCCTGCGCGAGGGCTACAGGCTTTGTTTCTCCGCAGACAAAGGCACAAACGGGGTGTTCGATCGTGACCGGCTGCATGTCCGGCGGTTGATAGTGGAGCGCGAGACGAATCTCAAGACCCTGCTTACCCCGGCAGGGGCCGTACGCGCAAGGTTCCTTGGGATATTGAAGAAGCTCCCGCTTGCCTACTTTACTCCGAAGCGGTGGGAGGAGATTCGGGGGAAGATATTCTCCCTGCCCGGCATACGACCGCTCTTGACCAGCAAGGGGCTTACATTGCTGGGGGGCGGATTCTTCCTCGTTCTGGTTGTCGCTATCTTACTCGGCTTCTTGCTTTAGCCCTCCCTGTCCCTAGAACTCAATCCCTCTTTGTAAGAGAGTTCCTTAAGCTGTTATACAGAATCCGTCTTCAACCATTTGCCTCTTAAGGCCGCAAGGATCGTTGTAACAAAGGGGGATTGCTGTTCAGGGTCCCAGCGTCTTTACAGATTCATCTCCAATCCTTCGCCAGATGGCGGAGGGAGGATTTGGGGAGGCTCCCAGGTGTGCTCGATCTCCAATATCTGTGAGGGGTAGGACATAACCGAATCCACGAAAGCAACTATCCTGTAGCTTCGCGTTTCCCCGTCGCGGTCGCAATAGAAGGTATACCTTGCCGAGTCCAACCGAACCGGGTGCACTCCAAGATCGCCTCCGGTCGGGTCCCACTCGTGGCCCGCGCCATCCAGGTTTTCCTCGTAGGTGGTGAAATCGTGGATGGCAGGGGAGTAATATAGAAGGTAGTAGAGGCTGTCGTGTTCAGAAGGCTCTGCCCAGAGAAGGGTGACGGTGTCTTCGAATAAAGGCATATGTCTAAGGCTTTCCGGGGGTTGGTGGCGAGGGTCGGCAAGACCAGCCTGGGGAGTGACCGTTAACGTGTCCGAGTAGCCTTCAGCCTCAGGGTCATCGAAGACCGCAAAGATCGCGTGCACTAGATAGCGGTAGCTTTTACCGTTCGTAACCGAAGAATCGGTCCAGCACCAGGTGACGCGCAGGGGATTTATGGGGCCTAACTCGGCTACCTCGATAAATTTCCCCTCGCCTTCGGCACGAAGCAGCGTGAAGTAGCCGTATCGGCCGCCCTGATCAAGTAGGGTTTCCTCGGTGAGCCAGAACTGGACAGTGACCCTCCCGTCGCCTTCCAGCGCCTTGATCCACTTGATCCAAAGGAAGGGCTGGATCTGTGCCGGAGGCGTACAGGAAATTGCCGCAATCAGCACAATCATTGCGACACTTGCTTGAAGAAGAGATTTCCGTCCCATAACCCCTAGAATACTCCTCGAGGAGGATACGTCAACCTACGTACTGGCTGATGAGCGCGTTTTTTGAGGCGAAATTCCAGTTAGATTAACCCTTCTTACCTCTTGACAAGTTGGGAAAGAAACCTATACTCAAGTAAAAAGGGATGCACGAAGGAGTCGAATTGTCTCCCCGTGTAACCTTTTGGAGCAGGTTAATGTCGGGCTTTCTAGGGTGGCCCGGAAAAATGGACGGGTATTATGATTGCATGCCAAAGTGTAAACTCACATGAAAGAAAAGGAGGTGCTTCAATCTCCACCAATCGGAGTATTCCGACCCCAGTTAACATAGAGTATGTTGAGCAAACCATCCAGCTTAAGCTAGGAGGTTCAACATGAGAATAAAAGTAAGGGGCGTTTTTCTCGTCCTGGTGTTACTTCTTATTCCCTGTTTTTTGATGGCCGGTATCATGGGGAAGATCACCGGGCGGGTAAGAGACGCCGAAACAGGGGAACCACTTCCCATTGTGAACGTGACCGTGCAACAAGATGGGGAACCTGTCACTGGTGCTGCGACCGGGACGGATGGAACCTACGTGATCTCTAACCTTCGTGCCGGCACATACGCCCTTGAGTTCTCGATGATTGGCTACCAGACCGTCCTGGTAAAAAACGTCAAGGTTACGGCCGACCAGGTTACCAAACAGGACGCAAGGCTAAAGCCCGGCGCCATCGGGATGCCTGAGCAGATTATTACGGCCGAGCGGGAACTTCTCACCACGGAACCACCTCCCATAGAGCACGAGGAGATCGCACGTAGGCCGGTGGATAACTACGAGGACGTCGTAGGGCTTGTTGCCGGAGCTACCGAGACTTCGAGTGGATACTCGGCCGGTCTGCACATCCAGGGCGGTCGAGCCAACGAGGTAGTCTACGTGGTTGACGGTATCAACGCCAACGATCCTGTTACAGGTCAATCGGGCGTCTACATCGACAACACCGCCATCCAGGAGATGACCATCAACACCGGTACCTTTAATGCCGAGTACGGTGATGCCATGTCGGCGGTGATCAACATCGTCACCCGCGAAGGTAGCCAGAGATTCGAGGGCACGGTGGAGTATGAGACCGACGCCCACCTGAGGTTGAGCAAAGACCCGATCAAGGCTCCTAACGAGGATATGTGGCACAACAAGGGGTCCTTGTCCCTTGGTGGACCCTTGGGTCTGCCGCGCTCCTCTTTCTTCATCTCTGGGAACATCCTGGAGCATGAAGATAGGCTTCCGTTCAACGATCAGCACCGCAAGAACGGGACGCTTAAGCTTGCCTGGCGTCCGTTCAAGGGCGGGGCGAAGTTCACCCTCTCAGGCAACTACTCGAACACCTGGCGTCATGGCTATAGCCATGTTTACTCGAAGGGCATCTGGTTACAGAAGGGACCCATGGTTAACCAGGACAACTACCAGTTGAATCTCAAGGTCAACCAGCGCATTGACAAGATAGCCTACACTGTCAACGTGGGTACATTCAACACCCACACCAAGACTTCTTACATGGATGGCGCAGGCTACAACGAGTTCCGCATGATCGGTCGTCAGCTGATGGACTGGGTAAGCTGGGCCTATTCTCAGACCTGGTGGGAACCAGATACCACCATCTCCGAAGAAGGAGACACCATAATAGACTCGATCTTCCACCGCCTCTACAACGCGGACTCCATGAACTTTCGTATCCCCGACTCGACCTTTGCCTACGTTGACGAGAACACCCAAGACTCTATTTACCTCAACATCCTTGAGCACTACTCAGCAATCACCGAGGACCCTGACTCCGCGGTCTGGTTCTTCCACAATCAATACATCAAAAAGAGTGGCTACCTTATAGATAAGGACGACGCCTTCCGGTGGGTAGGCTTGAAAGAGCAGCTTGAGGCACTCAACTGGCGCTGGTACGAGGTCAACGAGTGGCGACCCACGCTTGATGAAAACGGGGATACAGTAGGCGTGCACTACCACCCCTTTGACTTTGACCTCTACAAACAGTACTACGATAAGTACCGTGACTGGCGAGCACCCGTGGATACCGTTATCGAGAACGGCGACACACTGTTCGATACACTGGACGTGGACAATCCCTACGAGGACAGCCTTGAGAGCTCAGGGAACCTCTACTACGTTCGTTACAACTCCGATCCCTTGTTCCGTCGCTTCCGTTATTACTTTTTACCCGCCTGGGCGGAGCGTAACACCACCAAGTACATAGCGGATGTTGCTGTTGACTGGAACCCCAACGAGGTTCACTGGTTCAAGGCCGGGGTCAGCGGGAACTACCATTTCCTCGACTACAAAGAGATTCAGTTCGTCAACGAGAATCCCTACAACGATACCTACCACAAGGAACCGATCATCGCTGCAGCCTACGTTCAGGACAAGGTCAAATACGAGGACCTGGAGCTTCACGCCGGTGTTCGCTTCGACTACTTCCATCCCGCATCCGACTACTTTGTTGATTCTGAGAACATCGACGTCGGTAAGGAACGGGCAAAGCCTAAATTCCAGTTCAGCCCTCGTCTTTCGATCTCCTTCGCGGTCTCTGAAAAATCCATGATGTATGCCTCCTACGGGCACTTCTTCCAGCCGGTCAACCTGCGGGATCTTTATGAGAACCTGGAAGCCGATATCACCGTAGGCATACCCCTCTTGGGTAACCCCAACCTGCCGCCTTTAAAGACGATCTTCTACCAGGCGGGATACAAGTACCTCATATCCAAGAACATGGCGTTTGAACTTAAGGGCTACTACAAGGATCAGGAGAACCTTCTGGCCACTCGCAGTGTGAACACCATCTACAAAGGTAAACTTGCAACCTACACCGTGTATGTGATCGAGGACTTTGCCAAGACCAAAGGGTTCGATGTGGGTTTGGTGCGTCGGGCACCACGCTTCCTTTCCTGGAATATAACCTACTCCTTCATGGATGCCAAGGGTACCGGTTCTTCAGGCCGGGAGTTCTACTACCGCTATCGCGGCACCGCTCTGGAGCCACCGAAGCATGAGTACCCCTTGGAGTTTGACATCACACACTCGCTAAAGACGAACGTAAACTTCTATCTTGATCCGGAGTTCTCAGTTAAGGCTTTAAGAATGACCAACCTGAACGTTCAGTTCAACTACGCTTCAGGACAGCCCTACTGGGGAACCGACTCCCGCGGTAACATAATACCCATGGGCAGCCGGCGTATGCCGGGCACGAAGACCATGGATGCCAAGCTGGAGAAGTGGTTCCCTCTCGGAAAGAAGCTCAAGCTGGGAGCGTATGTAGATGTTCGCAACCTCTTTGACTGGCCAAATGTGGCGAAGGTCTACAGCGGCACCGGTTTTCCTGACGATGATGGTAAACGACCTGTCTACGAAGAAGCCACCTACCGTGATCCCGAGAAGGACGGCTACGCAGACTCATATGCGAAGTGGGAAGCCGACGTTGCTGACTGGGAGCGCCGTGTGGCTCAGGATCCGACGATGTTTGGTGCTCCGCGTGAGCTGCGCTTCGGCATCCGTGTGAGCTTTTAGGCCAGAGGAGAGATGACGATGAGAAGAAAATCAATCCTTGTTTTAGCGGGGCTCGTGTTTCTGGCTTTGCCCGCTCTTGCCAGAATGGATAACAACGCTCAGCTTGTACCTCAACCTCAAAACCGCCTCTTGAGCGTGGTGACCGACGAGCCGGCGTCCTGGTGGATGATATGGTGGGTAGATGCAGGAAACATCTCAGACTTCTTGGTCAGCAACACCCTTCAGGGCGGCACCTTTGCCCGCCACGCCGCAGACGAACACGAATACAGAGGGGAATTCCCCATAGAGTCTCGCAGGCTTTATCCTGACACGAGAGGCAGGAACGCCGAGTATCCCAAAGGTTCGGAGCAGTTCTACACCTATGCCTGGGGTCTTTGGGTCGGCAGCCACTACCCGGTTGGAGACGAGATGGTCTATAACGTCTCCAAGGGGGCCTTTAACTCGGACATTGGAGCTATGGCCGCCCCGGAGATGGAAATCGCAGGCGGCATGCGCGACATCAGCAACCTCGGGCTTTACTTCAGTGATATGACCATCCCTGAGGGCTACGGATATAACGGTGAAGGCGGAAGACTCTTTGCCACCCCCGGAACTACACCTCTTGACTACCAGGTGCTCTGGCCGTTTACGGATACCACGATCAACAAGTATCGCCGAGCGATAGGGATGCCTGAGGTCAGCCCTGGTCCCTTTGGAAACGGAGACATCATCTCCCAGCAGGATAGCTACGCCTGCGGTGGGGACTGGATTCCCGTGAGTGACGCCACGTGCATATGGATACTTCCAACAGGTGCCTACGACTTGCGTGGGCAGGGGCTAAGAATCGAGCAGCGCACCTACGCCTGGAACTACGAGTACAACGACTCCTACATCTTCATCAACTACAAGATTAAGAACATGAACAACTTCCCGCTGGATTCGGTCTACTTCTCCTTCTTCATGGACAACGACATCGGAGAGGGTGGAACCAGTGCAGGTGATGACGGTTTCTGGGACGATCTGATCGGGTTCGATCAGGAACTTAACCTGGGCTACACCTACGATGCCAACGGCTCGGAGGAAGGCTGGGTTACCCCGGCAGGATACATAGGTGCTGTTTTCCTCGATACCCCTCTGGATATCGGACTCACAGGCTTCGAGACCTGGCCGAACGGTTATGAGATAGACTTCGAGGGTCAGGACAGCCTCAAGTACGCTTACATGGCCCATACGGAGTTTTGGACTTATGATAAGCCCAACGACGTCCGCATGCTTCTGAACTGCGGCCCTTATCCCTACCTGGAGCCTGGTGAGGAGGTAGAATTAACCATCGCGGTTATTGTCGCCTACTCCTTTGATGAACTCAAAGAGAAGGCCAAGTCTGCTAAGGTTCAGTTCGAGAACGGTTACTTCGGTTACGCACCTCCTCCGAATCCTTCTCTTTCAGTAATTCCTGGTGACAGCATGGTTTATCTTACCTGGGGCAGTGAACCTGAGCACTATATCGATCCTATGAGTGGGCAGCCGACCTTTGAAGGTTACCGGGTCTATAAGAGTCTTTCAGGGCTCTCAGAGACCTGGCAACTTCTTGGCGACTACGATCTGAAGGATTCGGAGAATCCCGATACGGCGGTTGTCGAACATACCTCCGGGCCGAGTAAGGCCACGATAGAGTTCCTTGGTCTCTACTATGACGAAGCATATCCAAAGGAGCTAGCCGAGTACGGATTCGAGCCCAACACCTACACCATCACCTTCCAGACGGACAGGGGCTACACCTACTACATCGTTTATGATATTGCGGACCAGAGAATGCTGCCCTACAACCCCGACGCCCTTGACGAAGGCGGTTACTGCGTGCTTGACGAAATCAACGGCACCTCCAAGGCTCTCTCTACAGCGGTAAGGGCCAAGGGTAAAGTGACCTTTACGGGTGCCGGTAGCACACAGATCCCCAAAGCTACGATCGTCGCCACCGATGCCGACAACCCTGTCTTCGGATACGTAGAGTTCGAGACTACGCAAGATGCGGCGATTGACTCTGCGGGAACCACGGTGGACGTGGATATCGAAGCAGGGCTAGCAGGTACTATAGGCAACGTCACGGCCGGTCAGATCACTACCATCGTTGACGATATTGAGGGTCTTACCTCGGTTACGAATGCAGAGCCCATTACCGGCGGCGTGGGTGGCAAGGACCACTATCCCTACGAGTCCGGGGATATAATCTTCATAGACGGCGGGCAGTATCGTATCTCTAACCCTGACTCCGGCGCCCCCGGGGATATCCTTGAACCCATCCACGGCGAGGTCTTCTCCATTAAAACCTACGTCAAAGAGCAGCTCGGCGGACAGGCCGGCGTGCGTCACTACTACATCGATGAGGATGTTCGCAACGGTCAGATCTACTACTACTCCGTTGCCTCCTATTCACGTCAGCAGCCCACAGAAGGTGTGGAGTCGCTTGAAGGCGGCAAGACGGGCAAGACATACTGGGCGGTTCCTCGCACCAATCCGATGGGCTGGCAGGATGCGATGGTCGGGCCGGTAATTCGTGTTGCTGGCGACGGCAGTGCGCTGGTGAAAGACAGCCTCGTTTCCCCGGATGAGATCACAGGTCACGAGTACGAGGTAGGCTTCCGCGCGGTGACCAGGATCGATACCATTATTGAAGGATCGGATGTGACGATTGACACATTGTACATCATCAAGTACGCCTACTTCAAGGACGTTGATGCCGACTCCCTTGTTCTCGACAGCTTCCTGGTGCACGGCGGTGAGCTGAGCGGTCCGATAATCGACGGAGTGCTGGTTCAGGTCGCAGCGGTTTCCATGGATACTTTGGATGTCGAGGAGTTGATTGATACCCTTTACACCGGATGGCTCGAGAGGCCCTCTAAGACCGACATGCATTTCAATGTTGACTGGACCAACGCAATTCGAGGAAGACCTGTTCCTTACACCATCGATTACCTTGTAACCGTGGTCGACAGCGCACAAGACGGTTTAAATCGGTGGGGCCCTGTGGTGGTTAATCGATACGATAATAACGAGCCGGTGGAATCTTTCCTATGGAATAAAGACGGCGACCCGAACATTGATCGCTTGGACATCACGGGCAACACGAGTGTTTCCATCTACTGGGAAGAGATAAGGCCTGGTAACGAGGTGTTCAAGCTCTCCTTCGTTGACACGGCTACGACCCGGAGGCCGATTGTCGATACCGTTACTAACGACACAATAGGTTGGGACACCACAAGGTACGTTATACCGCCTGAGCCCGGGGACAAGTTCCTCATAAAGACGCTCAAAGCTACCACCGAAGAGGATCGCTTCCGCTACACCACGTTTGCCATCCAGATGAGTGAAGAGGACATAGATTCGTTGCTGGATGAGATTCGTGTCGTCCCCAACCCTTACTATGTCCGTGCCCCCTGGGATCTCAGCCAGTATGAGCGCCACGTGATCTTCCAGGGTCTACCCCTTACGTGCACAATCAGGATCTTCAACTCGGCAGGTCTACTTATTCGTACGATTGAACACGATGGAGTAGGCCTGTATGGAACTGCAGGCTCCGAGGAGTGGAACCTGCGAACCGACGAAAGACTGGACTGCACGAGCGGGTTGTATATCTGGCAGGTTGAGACCGAAACCGCAGATGGCAAGAAGAAGACCAAAGTTGGCAAGTTTGCCATCGTCAGGTAGGAGGAATAGATGAAGACAAAGAGAAGAATCCTTATCCTCAGCGTCCTGGCGCTGGCGGTGATCGCAACGCCGCTATCGGCCCGTCTGGGCGGATCCGGGGCCTCAGTGTCCTTCCTTACGATGGGTGGCGGTGCTCGTCCCATCGCTATGGGTTGTGCCTATACGGCCTTGGCCGATGGACCGGACGCTTTATTCTGGAACCCGGCCGGGATAGCAAGGATGGACCGGATAGCTGGGAGCTTCGGTCAGGCGATCCTTTTTGCCGGTATGCTTGAAGAGAACCTTGCCCTCGTGGTTCCGTTAAGCGAGCTCGATGCGATAGGTTTCCAGGTTCTTGCACATCTTTCCGGACCGATTGAAATCACAACCTATGAGCATCAACACGGTACGGACAATTACTACACGGCCAACAACTACGCAGTGGGTGTCTCCTATGGACGCAAGATGACCGAGAAGTTCTCGGCCGGTATCACCTTTAAAGTCATCGATCTTACCCTGCACAGAGTTGCGGCCTGGGGATTCGCGCTAGATGTCGGCGCTACCTATAATGTGGGTATCCGCAACCTCAGGTTGGGATTCGTGGTGCAGCACTTTGGTCCGGACATGACCTACAAAGGTGAAGGGTTGATCTTCAACACCAACAAAGACACCCTTCAAACCGAGGATATACCATCCACCTACAAATCCGAGCCGTTCCACATGCCCTTCACGTTTGCCGGTGGTGCGGCCATAGACCTTGTTGAAGGCCCACCCTCACGTCTTAGCGTGACAGCGGATTTCGCTCATATATCGGACCAGCCTGCCAAGGGTGCCATCGGCCTGGAGTATGGGCTCAACGAGACGCTCTTCCTGCGCCTGGGTCTCGGACTCAACACCGCACCTGAGCTTGGAGGCGAAGAGGACAACACATCCGTTGATGCAGCCACTATCGTTCGTGAGGTGCTTTCTAACCGCAACACCCGTGGTCCTTCGGCAGGGCTCGGTGTCAAGATTCCTATTGGAAGCTACGAGGTAGGGGTTGACTACAGCTTCGAGTGGCACTGGTATTTAGCACCGGTTCATCGCGCATCGCTCGGGATAGCGTTTTAAGGATGCTCCTTTCTCCCGTAGGGAGAAAGGTCGCAGAGACAAAATCTGATGGGGGCGACCCGCGGGTTGCCCCCACTTTACACCCCACGTCCTTGCTGCGCAAGGCCGCGGGGACTCCTCTGTGCTCCTTTTCTTCTGCGGAGACACTTGTGAACCGATAGGTTAAAAGATCGCATTATCCTTCATTGATAGTATTGATCGCGGTCTTTTTATACGGACAAAAAGGAGCGTCAAAAACGGGGTCCCCGGCCAGAAGCGAAGCTTCTGGTTGGGGTGCTTGTGTAACCTTTGAAGGGTTCCTGCGTCTAGTGTGTATAGTCAGTAACCCAGTTGGACAGAGAAAGGTTTTACTTTTGAATAATCCCGGTGTCTAATGGGTATAGAAAAGGATACTGGCAAGCAGACAAAACTCTTGCTGTAATCGTTTAATTTTAAACCAAGGAGTGACCATCACAGGTCTCATTTTGCTACTGGCAACGCTCCTGTCCGTGGAGTCTGAGCCTGCTCGTCTAAAGCTCAGCTTGGATGAGGCGCTTGAGATCGCGTTGGAACAAAGTTTGGCCGTAGATGAGACGAATATCCAGAAGGCTAAAGGGGCGCAGTCTCTGGTCGAGGGCGCGGGAGGACTACTGCCTCGCCTCGCTGCATCTTCATCAACCACTGACTCCTCTCTCGCCGACCTGGGTGATGGAATGTGGGTCTCTCAGTTCTCCCTGTCCCAACCTGTGGTTGATGCTACCGTCATCTTTGGCCTGATCGGAGGCATACAGCAGAACGGAGTCTCCCGTGCACAGGCTCGTCAGAGTATGGCCAAGCTGATCCTGGATGTCCAGAACTTCTACTACAACCTTGCCGCCTCCCAGGCGTTGGTGGCCAGTGCCGAGGGGCGGGACAACCGTGGTAGAGAGAACCTGCGGATCGTTGCCAAACGCTTTGAACTGGGGGCAGCAAACAAGGCTGATAAGTTGAGGGCGGAAGCGAGTCTCCTCTCGGCGGAGATGGAACTCGTCTCAGCTCGTACTTCGCTTGAGAACAACCAACGCATCCTTTCAGATCTCATAGGTTTTTCCCAGTGGCAGCCCATAGAGGCTGACAAACTCCCGCAAGTAGAGGAACCTTATTCCCTGCCCACCACAGTTATCTCCGCCGCCATATTAGCCGAGAACCCGGACTTCGACGTGCTCCTGCGGCAGGTTAAAGCCTCCGAGCTCACATACTTGGGGTCGTGGGCTTCGATCCTGCCTTCCCTTTCCCTAACCGCCTCGAAGAACTTCATCCAGGAAGAGATCCTTCCCGCGTTCTCGGATTGGGACGATGGGGTTACGAATTACGGCCTCGCAATAGGCTTCCCCATAGCTGATCTCAAGGGGAAGATACTTTCCATCAACCGGGCTCGGCTGGAGCGTAAGAACTCGAGGATAACTCTGGCCCGGCAGGAGCTTAGCTTCCGTCAGCGTCTGGCCGCACTACTCGCTACCCAGTCCTCGTCCTACAAGGGATGGGAGGTTGCATCCAAGAATGTTGAACTATCAAGCGAGGTTTACCGCCTCAGCCTCCGCAGCTACGAGTTGGGGGCCAGTTCATTGGCTGATCTACTCCAGGTGGAGGCTGAGCTTGTTCAGGCGGAGCGAGCATTGGTCCAGGCAAAAGCGGATTACTGGTCCAGCCGCGCAGAGCTTAACTACTTTTTGGGAACTTCACTGGAGGTTAAATGAACAAGAAGAAGAGGAAACGTAGATTAGCCTTAAGGCTTGGCATCCCCGCAAGGGTGGTGTTTGTTTTGATAATCGTCTGTGTCGTTCAGTGCAGGCTCCCCAGGACACCTCAGGTCACGGTTATGGAGCTTGGCAAGCGCAGGATAGTTTCCACCGTCTCCGCCACAGGCGAGCTTCGCGCCGCCAATCAGGTGGATATCTCTGCAGAGATCCTTGCCCGCGTCTCCAGGCTCTACGTGAAGGAAGGACAAGAGGTTCGCAAGGGCGAGCTTCTCTGCGTGCTTGACGACGCCGCGTTGCTTTCCAGCCGCGACCTTAGCCGGGCCAACTTCGATGAAGCTTCTGCCGCATACAAACGAGGAGAAGCTCTCTATCGAGACACTCTTATATCCACCGCTGAGTTTGAGCGGGTCAGAACCGCATTTGAGGTGGCAAAGGCGCAGCTCGATCAGAGCGAGGACAGACTGGCCAAGACCCGTATCTACGCCCCCATCTCCGGCAGGGTGGTTCGCTTGAACATCGAGGAGGGTGAGGCGGTGATGATGGGCACCATGAACAACCCCGGAACCATTATGATGACGATTGCCGACCTAGCCGCCATGCAGGCAAGGGTGGATGTGGATGAATCCGACGTTGTCGATCTGCGGACCGGCCAGCGCACACAGGTTAAACTTGATGCGATGCCTGACACCGCATTTGCGGCCGCGGTGAGAAGCATCAGTTACATGCCCTCCACGAACCTAACCTCCGCCGCAGAAGGGGTAACTGACTTTGAAGTGATCCTCGACCTTGTGGATATTGACCCTGCACAGCGGCCTGGTATGAGTGTTTCTGCCGACATAACCACCGCCATGCGCGAGGATGTAATCACCTGTCCCCTGCAGGCCATAGGCAGACGTGAAGTCGAGGGGAAGCTCTCGGAGACGGTGTTCGTTCTTGAAGACGGAAAGGCTAAACTGGTTTCTATAGAGACCGGCATCTCGGACGGACGCTCGGTGGAGGTCATCGAAGGTATAAAGGAAGGCCAGACTGTGATCATCGGTCCATACAAGGTGCTGAGAACACTACAAGACGGAGACGAGGTTAAACCCAGCAAAGGAGAAACCGAATGGCAGGAAAGATCCGACGGCCCCCAGGTAAGAAGAGTAAGGGTCCGGACGTAGAGCCGTTAATCAGGCTTCAGGGTCTCTCGAAGACCTACGACGGCGGCCCTGTCGCGGTGGAGGCGCTCAAGGAGATTAACCTTGAGATTTATGAGGGTGGGTACGTGGCCATCATGGGACCCTCAGGTTCCGGCAAGTCCACCCTCATGCACATCCTTGGCTGTCTTGACGTCCCTACCTATGGCGAGTACTTCCTCAAGGGACAGGAGATATCCCGCTACGATTCCGATCAACTCGCAAGGGTGCGCAACCGGGAGGTGGGTTTCGTGTTCCAGCAGTATAACCTCTTGCCCCGTCTTACTGCGGCCCAGAACGTCGAACTCCCGCTTCTCTACTCAAGCGTTCCCATCGATCCCAGGAAGGAGATCGTGGCAGAAATGCTCGCCAAGGTAGGTCTTGGGGACCGCGGGCATCACCGTCCTAACGAACTCTCAGGCGGCGAGTCGCAACGGGTGGCTATCGCCCGTGCCCTGGCGAATGACCCTGCCATTCTTCTGGCCGACGAACCGACCGGAAATCTGGACACCAAGACCGAGGAAGAGATAATGGCACTCCTGGATGAACTCAACGAACAGGGAAGGACCGTTATAGTGGTTACGCATGACGACACTGTCGCCAAACACGCCAAGCGCACCCTACATCTGTTGGACGGGAGGATAGTATGAATTTTCTCTCCCTCTTTAGGCTGTCGGTGGTCACCCTGCGCCATCATAAATCTCGCTCCTTCCTTACTACCCTGGGGATAATCATCGGGGTGATGACGGTGATCACCATCCTTTCTCTTTTAGAAGGTCTTAACCGAAAGATAAAAGAAGAGTTTTCCACCCTGGGCTCAAGCACCATCTACATCCAGAAGATGGAATGGCAGGTCGGCCCTGGGCGGCATCGACTTGACTTCGAGGAGCTTCGCAAGCGCCCCAACTTCACTGTCGAAGATGCGGAAGCTCTTGCCAAACTTTCTAGCATCGAGGCTGCTGTTCCCAGCATAGATAAGGGGGTAGGCACCATTAAACGTCTGGGTAATGAGGCCCAGAACTGCCAACTGAAGGGTACTGCCGAGGGCGGCGATCTTACCGGTAACTGGGTCGTGGCCGAGGGGCGGTTTATAACCCGTGAGGACAGGCTTCACCGCCGTCTGGTTTGCGTAATAGGTTCCTACATCGCCGAAAACCTGTTCGGGGCGGAGAATCCGCTGGGGCAGACGCTGGACGTGGACGGTCACCGTTACTTCGTAGTGGGAGTGCTTGAAGAGAAGGGTGCCATGTTCGGTCAGACCCAGGACAACGTGCTTATTATCCCTGTCTCCACCTATCTCAAATACAACCCCTTGCCCCGGGGTTGGCGCGCCATCTGGGGTGGTTTGAGTATCGAGGCGTTGCCCAAGCCCGGGGTGGTGCTTGAGAAGGCGATGGAGGATGTGGAAGAGCTCTTGCGCCTGCGGCGTGGTTTACGCTACGACCAGGATAACGACTTCGGCCTCAACACCCAGCAGATGATTATGACCGCCCTGCAGGGAATCACCAGCACGCTGTGGATAGTGATGGTGGGGATTGCCGCCATCTCGCTCATCGTGGGCGGCATAGGTATCATGAACATCATGCTGGTATCGGTGGCCGAGCGCACGCGCGAGATAGGCATCCGCAAGGCGGTGGGCGCGCGGGATCGTGACATCATGATCCAGTTCCTTATGGAGGCGGTGGTGCTTGCGCTGCTGGGCGGACTTATAGGCATCATAGTGGGTATAGGGATCGCCCGGCTGGTCTCTGTCCTGGTTAAGTTCCTGGACGCCGCATCGCCATGGTGGACGATAGCGTTGGGCTTCGGCTTCTCAGCCGCGGTGGGAATCTTCTTCGGCATCTACCCGGCGCAGAAGGCCTCCAAACTTAATCCGATAGACGCAATAAGGTACGAATAACCACCCTCCCCCTACCCCCTCCCATCAAGGGAGGGGTGATTGCCCCCCACAAAGTAGCTTCGCTCCTTTGCGGGGGTTAATGTATCGTCTTTATTTTTCTGCGATCTTTTCGCGTAAGCGAAAAGGAGCACAATATTACCTCCCCCTTGATGGGGGAGGACAAAGGAGGGGGTGAAGGTAGAACAGACACTCTTGTCTGTCCATAAAGCGAGTAAAACACCACTCGTCATTGCGAGAACTACAGAGCCGAAGGCGATGGAGGACGAAGCTCCGAAGGGCGACAGTCACAGAGCAATCTTATATGGGGTAGGGCGTTAAAGTAAAAGAATAGTTTTTTATTTCTTGACTATCGAGAACTTAATTCTTTTTCCCTTGTTAGCGGGATGATAAAGGTCGCAGCTTCTTTTCTGCGCGGCAAGATATATGAGATCGCTTCGTCGCTACGCTCCTCGCGATGACGAAGGGGTGGGATTTTTCTTTCAGTGTCCCCGCAAAGCCGCAGAGCGGATTTGTGGGGTGTGTTACCTTCCCATCTTGCGGGCGATTAGGGTAACGATCATGCCTAAAAACACGTAGCCCAGAACCACCTCCACCCCCACAAGGATTTTTGTTGCCCACGCCTCCGGCCAGATGTCACCGAAGCCAAGGGTAACGAACGTCACTAGGCTGAAATAGAGGCAATCGAGAAGGTGTTTGATCTCACCGCCGCGTGAAACAAGTGACCACCATGTCGCATTCGTCCCCAACCAGTGCAGCAGGCCGAAGAAGACGAAGGTGCCCAACGCCCAAAAGATTGTTCGTATCCACCGTTCCCCGAAACCTGCCAAAGCCCACATGAACCACAGGCCAAGCCAACGCCTGCGCACGCCCTTATTCTCGTTATGAACAAAGAACCTGCCTATATTCTGAAACGCCCTCTTGAAGCCCTTCGAGGTACTTTTGCCGAACAATTCCTCATGTGCCTGGTGTTTAGCCATAAGTTTCTCGCGATAGTAAGCTTTACCTTCGTCTTCGTAGCGTCCTCGTTGATGAAAGTAGTTTTTGAGTAGCAAATAATCCTCCTCCGCTTGGCCCCAGTTCATTTTTTCAGTACCCACTATACGTATTTGATTCCAGCTTAAATAAGTTGAACTATCAAGAATTGCCGAGCAAATCCAAACACCTTCTAGGTCTGCGCCATCGAAGATGGCTCCTCTAAGATTCGCCCCCATGAGGTAAGCGTTTTGGAGAGAGGCGTCACCGAGGTAAGCGTTTTGAAGGTTGGCGCCATATAGATTAGCGTCTTGAAGGTTTGCTTCCTCTAGGATAGCTTCTTTAAGATTGGCTCGACAAAACTCAGTTTCTATTAGCTTTGCTCCTTCAAGTTCGGCGCCTTCTAGATTAGCTCCCCAAAGAAGTGTTTTTGTAAGGTTAGCTTTGCTGAGGTTTACATTCTTCATATTACAATTAAGAAGTCGAAGGTCAAGATAACTTAGATCCACCTCTTCGAGGTTAGCTCCTTCAAGGGAGCGGCCTTTCTTCACCCAGTCCTCAATCTTTGCTTTGTATTTTGATTTCGCTTTTTTACTCAAATGCTCCCAGCAGTAATCTTCAAAAAAGACGGCGTACTCCTCACACCCTTCGTGCTTACACTTCTTCAGTTCTTTCGGGTCGGGGAGGGGTGTTACGGGTTTACGGCCTTTGGATTTCGCCATGCGCTATTTTATGGTAGGGATTGATTTAAGTCAAGGGTTTAGAGGTATGAGATTGCTTCGCTCCTAAAGTCGCTCGCAATGACAAATTCTATGTCGGGGTCCCCGTGAGCGCACGATAGTGCGGTCGTGGGGTGTCAAAATGTCAGGCGGGGTTTTTTCTTCTTGGTAGGCGGTTTCTTCTTTTCTTCCTGCTCAGGCTGAGGTGCTGGTGTTACGGGTTTCTCTACCTTGGGCCGGTGTTTGGGAGCGGGCTTCGGTTCAGGGGTCTCCACAGGAGCGCCTGCCGCCTTCAAACGCTGCTCGTTGAGTTCAATTATCTGGCCCTCAAGCTCGTGGATGCGCCGTTCCAGCGCTGAGATCTTGGCACCTATGGCGGGCGAGCGCTTAAGTTCCTCCCAGGTTTTTTTCTCCAGCTCGCCCTCCATCTCCTTGAGTTCGTCCAATTTGGACTTTATCCGGTCGCGGTCCTCGCGCAGCTCGGCTATCTCCCGCTCAAGGTAGGTCTTCTCCTTGATAGCCATCTCCATGGCCGAGTGCTCCTTGCGCAGGTACTCAAGCCGCTTGTTGATATCATGTTCTTCGCGCTCCAGGGTGCGCAGCCGCGCTTCGGTCATTGCCAGCTCACGCTTGCACTTCTCAAGCTTCTCGGGGGAGATGTATTCGGGTTCGCCACGCCCTATCATCCCCTCAGGCGGCCTGTAATGACGGGTTGCCTCATGCTGGAGGATTCGCTCACGCTTGTCTGAGGCTTTCTCTTCCCTTTCCTTCTCCCCGGGAGGTTCCTTTTCTTCTTTCTTTTCCTCCTTGGCGGTCTCAGCACCGCTTATCTTGCCGAACTTGCGTTCTAGTTCACGCAGTTTTTCAAGCTCCTCGTCCGCAGGCTTGGGTTCTTCTTTCTTCTCAGGCGGCTTGGGGGCTTGTTTTTCTTTTTTCTCCTTCTTCGCTTTAGGTGTAAACTTCGGCATATTAAAAGAATAGCGAGAATTCGGGCTTAGTCAAGGTATGGCCAGGGGTTCCATTAAAACGAGGTATTGGAGACAAACAAACCTGCAAATAACTTGACATTTCACGAAAAAAATCTATAATAAGTTTCATCAAAGGAGGAGATAATGGCAACCTACATGCAATATTTGAAGCGCAACGGGATACGTTCCTTGCCGGTGGCGACCAGAAGGCTGCACCCGGCTTCTATCTTATGTCCAGATAGGCGGGGATTATTTGAGGAGGGCAGGTTGGATGATCTGCTGGATAAGGTGGAGTGGGCGGCTTCCTCTGACGACGCCAGCATAGTGGTAGGTAACTTCACCCGCAGATTGAGCCTTAAGGGTAAAGCGAGCGCAAAGAACTTCGGTTTGAACATCTCAGGCGGATTGCAGCACGCTAGCTCAGTCACTTACGAAGTTGAAGACGTCAGGGTGAAGGAATTTAACGCCCCCAACACCCTAATAAAGAAAGCCCAGGCAATCGAGAAATTTCTAGAAACGCAGGCAGGTAAGAGACTCAAGAACTGTTTTCTGGAGCAGAGACTCTGGTATGCGACCAAGTTCGAGGTGCATTTCGAAGGGATGACAACGGCCTAGGTTAAGGCTGTTATGAAGAAATATCTTGAGGAGGGTTCGTTGACGGGAGAGGTGCGCAAGGACGGGACTGTGGTAGTTGCCCCCAGAGTTACTGTGCCTTTCGGGTTTACTGGTAAGAGGCTTAGGGGGATTTAAGGAACCGGCCAGCTCCAGTTATCTTTATCGGGAGGGGGACCTTGCATCCGATCTGATTTTATGTAAACTAAGCAATGTCCTTGAAATTGACCTTCTTCGGTGCGGTGAGGACGGTTACAGGCTCCAAGTTCGTCCTGCGCACGCGCAAAGCTTCAGTCCTTACCGAGTTCGGAATGTTCCAGGGCCATCGCAAAAAGGCATTTGAGATCAACAGCCGGGTGCCGCAGGCGGCCCTTAATGCAGACGCTATGGTTTTTTCACACACCCATATCGATCATTCAGGCAACATCCCCAGGCTGGTGGCAGATGGATACAAGGGTCTAATATATGCTACACCTGCCACGATTGATCTTGCAAAGATAATGCTTCTTGACTCGGCTGAGATCCAGGAGCGTGACGTCGAGTACGTGAACAAGAAACACGCCAGACGGGGAGAGCCTCTGGTAGAGCCGCTCTACACTGTCGAAGAGGCCGAGGCAGCTACCCAGAACTTCCGTCACCTGCACTATCATGAACCCCGGGAGCTTGCCCGGGGGGTGGGCGTTACCCTGTATGACGCAGGGCACATACTTGGGTCGTCCCAGGTTCTCTATGAGATCGGCGGGAGACGCATCCTGTTCACCGGTGATTTGGGCCAGCCTGATCTGCCTGTGGTGCGCGATCCGGAGTGCGTCCCTGATCCTGACGTCATCATCTCGGAATCAACCTACGGGGGCAGGGTACATCCTCCGGTTGAAGAAGCAAAAGAATGTTTGCAGAAGATCCTTCAAGATGCCTATGACCGTAAGGCCAAGATGGTCGTTCCGGCCTTCTCGGTCGGCCGGACCCAGTCGCTTGTGTTCGTCATGCATCAGCTTATGGATGAGGGGAGGCTGCCCCAGATGCCGATATGGGTCGATTCGCCCCTCTCGCTTGAGGCTACCCAGGTCTTCCGAAAGCATCCTGAGTGCTTTGACGCCGAGACACGTGAGTATCTCGAGCAGGATAAAGACCCCTTCGGTTTCTTCCGTTTGCGTTACGTGAAGACGGTCGAGGAGTCTAAAGCGCTTAACGACATCAAGGGTCCGTGCATGATTATTGCGGCCTCAGGGATGTGCGAGGGCGGTCGGGTCGTCCACCATCTAAAGAACATCGTCCCTGATGAGAAGAACCTGGTCCTCATCACCGGTTTTCAGGCTCCAGGCACCCTGGGTCGGCGTATCGTGGAGGGGGCAGAGGTGGTTCGTCTCTATGGAGAGGAGTATCCCTTGAACTGTCAGGTGGAGGTTCTCAACGAGTACTCGGCTCATGCGGATCAAAACGATCTTCTGGAGTTCTTCCGTGCTTATAACCCTAAGAAGGTAAAGCAGGTATTCCTTGTGCATGGAGATGAGGACCAATCTAAAGCACTTGCCGAGGCTGTCTCAGAGTTGGGCTATGCGAACATCCAGATTCCGGAGGTAGAACAAACCTTTGATATACGCTGATAAGAAGAAAGACGACCCTCTGCTTGAGGAGTTCCTTAACTACCTTGTTGCGGAACGTGGGCTCTCTCCGAATTCGGTGGATGCTTACGGGCGTGACCTCGGCCAGTTCATCTCTTTTCTCAGAGAGAAGGGCAAGATGATCCTCGATGTAACGTCAGGCATCCTGAGGGATTACCTTACGAGACTTGCCGAGGCAGAGCTTGCTCCCCGTTCTGTGGCTCGCAAGCTATCAGCCATACGTATGTTTTTGCGCTACCTCAACGATACCGGTAAGCTCTCTCATGACCCTGGTGAGAATATCTCCGGGCCCAGGCTGCCTCGCAAGCTGCCCCAGGTGCTTTCCGTGGAGGAGGTTAAAAGGGTGCTTGAGGCCGCTTTGAGCGCCCAGAGATCCGCGGATTCCGAGCGTTCCACCGCCCTAGCTCTGCGTGACTATGCCATGCTTGAGGTACTTTATGGGGCAGGGCTGCGCATATCCGAGCTGATCGGCCTGCGTCTGGGGGATATCTATCTAGACGAAGGCTTTCTTCGGGTCATCGGCAAGGGTGATAAGGAACGGGTGGTTCCTCTAGGCGAGCCTGCGATCCGTGCGGTTCGCCGCTACATTGATCTGGGTCGCTTTAAGTTGCTTCGCACGCACAGTCAGGCACGAGACGTGCTCTTTTTGAACGTTCGCGGTGGGCCACTCTCTCGCATGGGTGCGTGGAGGATCATTCATTCCTACGTTCAGGCGGCAGGGATCAAGCGCCGCGTTACCCCTCACACCTTCCGGCACTCCTTTGCCACCCATCTCTTGGAAGGCGGAGCAGACCTGCGGGCAGTTCAGGAGATGCTTGGGCATGCAAGCATCTCCACAACCGAGATATACACCCACGTAGACCGCTCCTACCTGCGAGAGGTCTACAAGATCTTCCATCCGCGGCCATGAATTCCAAGCTGAGCTACGAGGAGTTCGAGCGGATCGTGCAGGAGACAATCGACGGTTTGCCCGAGGAGTTTCGCAAGGCGCTCGATGAGCGTAACATCGTTATCGCGGTCAAGGATTACCCGGATGCCGCTGATCCACCTTCGTTTATAGGAGGGAGGGTGTTGGGTTTTTATCACGGCGTGCCCCTGCGGCGAAGGGGAGCCACGGGTTACGGTCTTTGGCCGGATCGGATCGTTATCTACAAATCTCTGATTGAGCGCTACGCCAGTGCACCTTCCGAGATCAAGGCACTCCTGCGCCGCGTGGTTCTTCACGAGATCGGCCACTTCTTCGGGCTGTCAGATGCCGAGCTGCGCAAGCTTGGATACTAACCACTCATATTGACTTCCTGATTCCTGGACATACAATGCATAAAATGGTGAAACATATTGACCACCCTCTTGTAGCGCGAACACATCCCCCGATGTATCGGATTCATAAATATTGGGCGCGCAAGCCGCACAACGTGGTTGCGGAGTATATTAGACGCTACTCGAAGAAAGGGGACATAGTCTTAGACCCATTTGTGGGGAGTGGAGTTACCGCAGTCGAGGCACTCAAACTTAAAAGAAAAGTTATTGCAGTAGACCTTGACCCTTTTGCTCTCTTCCTGGCAAGGATGACAGCCATTCCTGTGGACCTGAAGCAACTTGACGCCCAATTCAAAAAAATAGAAAATTCCTGCAAGGTTACAATCAACAAGTTATATGAGACGAATTGCCCAAAGTGTGGTTCGAAAGGACTTATTAGGCAAGTCAATTGGATAGTGACTAGCAGAAAGCCATATAAAGAAAAACCCACAGACCTATGGTATTCTTGCGAGAAGTGTAAAAGTAACTCTCTTTGGAACAAGAAAATCGACAAAAAGGATTTACCGAGGATCCGGTCTATAGATAAGAGACCAGTCCCTTATTGGGTTCCTGAGGAAAAGTTTATTTGGAATCCTAGATTGAATGTAGACAAGGGAACTAAAATCACAGATCTCTTTACACACCGTAATCTCATAGCTCTCTCAATACTTCTTCATCACATTGAAGAAGTCGAAGACGAAACTGTACGCAATCTCCTTAAGCTAGCTTTCACATCTATGCTTGCCCAAGCAAGTAGAATGATCATTCAGGCGCCAAAGGGTGGAACGAGTAGTGCAAGTTGGAAGGTTAGAGGTTACTGGATCCCCGACAAACATCGAGAACTTAATGTTTGGCATTATTTTGAAAATAGATATCAATTATTGTATACTGGAAAAGAAGAAAGCAATAAGCTGATCCCTGATTACCAAGAGGCTGAAACCTTCGGTGATCTTAAGGGAGAAAATAACATTCTGTTTTTGAATATATCGGCTTTAAAACTCAAGGGTATTTCCTCTAATTCAGTAGACTACGTTTTTACTGACCCCCCTTATGGTGACAGTGTTCCTTATCTTGAGGCAGACTACATGTGGGCTACCTGGTTAAGGATGAAACCCAATTTTGAGGATGAGATCATCATTAGTGATAGTCCTGCAAGGCAAAAAAACTTCGAGATGTACGAAAAGATGCTGAACGCGGCCTTCAGAGAAGTCCAACGTGTGCTAAAGCCCGGTCGCTGGATGACTGTCACTTTTCACAACACAAACATCAAAATTTGGAATGCCATTATACACGCGGCAGTTATGGCCGACTTCAATCTAGAGAAAATTGTGTACCAGCCACCTGCCAAGCGTTCATCCAAGGCGTCGCTTCACCCTTATTATAGCGCAGTAGGAGATTACTACATTAGATTCCGAAAACCTAAATACGAGAAAACCATTATTTCATCTTCTGAAATCGATGAACGTCATTATGAAAGAGTCGTGGTAGAAGCCACGAAAGAACTAATAGCCAAAAGAGGTGAACCTACGGCCTACCAATACATTCTGAACGGCATAATCCCAATCCTCGATAAAAATGGAGTATTGCTTAAAGGGACCAAAGATATACGAGATGTTCTCAAAGAGAACCTTGACAAAGAGTTTGTACTGGTCGAAAAGAAATGGTGGCTTAAGGATGTACGCAAATCCAAGATTGATCTTGTACCTTTAGACGAACGGGTCGAGAAGGCTGTAATCAATGTGCTTAATAGAGAAATCACCGTTCATTTTGATGACATCTTGCAGGAGATTTTCATCGCCTTCCCCAATGCACTTACACCAGAAACTCAAAAAATTAAGTCTATTCTCGAAGAGTATGCCACTAAGGCAGAGAAGGGATTGTGGCGGTTGAAACCAGAGGTAGCGGCAAGAGAAAGACAGCATAGTAAGATGATTTTCTTCCTCGCTAAAATAGGGGAAAAGATGGGCTACAAGATTTGGATTGGCTCCAGGGAACAAGGAGATACTTACAAGGGACATAAACTTTCTGAGTACAGCGAAAAGGAACTGGAGCTAGCAGATTCGCTTCCCAAAGAACAATTAGACAGAATCAAAGAGATCGACGTACTTTGGCTGTCCGAGGGGGTAATCAGGATCGAATTTGAGGTAGAAAACACCACTACTATCACAGAGGCGATTGTGAGGGGTGCCAACATTCCTTCCGAGTATAAGCCTCATCGGTTTATCGTAATTCCGGAGGAGCGAGAGAATTTGATTTCCCGAAAAATACAAGAACCCGGTTTACAAGAGCTAGGTATTAGTGATTGGCACTTCATCTTCTACCGTGATCTTGAGGATTTCTACTTGGAGCATAAGAGGCGGAAGGGTATCACACTAGGGGACTTGCTCAACCTATCCAGTAATCCCAAATATAAGTCACCAAAACAGGCATCGCTAGGTTTCTCCGAGGAAGACGGGTAAATCGCGGAACGAAAAGGTAAGGCCAACCCTAAACGGTTGGCCCTTTATTCTTATGCCGGGGGCGGGACTTGAACCCGCACGGAGTTACCCATACGCCCCTCAAACGTACGTGTCTGCCAATTCCACCACCCCGGCGCGGATCATAAATATAACTGATTAAAGCAGGAAGTCAAGCCCGCAGGTCTTGACAAGCTTCACTCCACGGGTATTCTTTAGTATTAGGATGAAATAAAGCACGTTAGGAGGTGCATAATGAAGAAGACCTTTGTGGTTCTGGGTGCTTTGATGTTGGTTGTGGTTATGGGAGTGTTCGTAGGCTGTAAGCCGGAAGACACCACCCCCCCTGAGATATCGATTACCGTTAAGGCAACTGACAACTACCGCTCAGAGCTTTTCAGTGATAGCATCAAAGGAATAGTGGAAGTAATCGCAACAGCCACTGACGACGTCGGTGTAGATACGGTAAGGTTCTTTGTAAACGATGAACACGTGGGACAACCCATGACAGAGCCAAACGGGGAAGGGGAGAATGAATACGTCTACAAGTGGCAGACTCAAGAGCTTGAGGACAACGTTGTATACACCATCGGTGCAAAGGCGTATGATGCGGCTAGAAACGAAGGGGTCTCCAACTCCCTTTCCTACCTCATCAGGATCCCAAACGATCCCCCCAACAAGGCTAATTTGATGACTCCAGAGAACGATAAAACACTTCAGCTGGCTTCCCTGATTCTGAAGTGGCAGGGTAGTGACCCTGACAAGTACCCGAAACAAGAACTGACCTTTGAGGTTTGGTTTGGCGAGGGGAGTTCCGGTAAGATGGAGTTGGTAAATATGGCCACCAAGGGCACCTATCCCGACACTGGCAGTTGGGGAACCCTCGAGTGGGAACACGATCCCCCTTATCTTCACCCCGAACAGGATTACTACTGGATGATTTTGAGTCGAGATCCCTATGGCCAGGGAACTGAAAGTGACATCTATCACTTTGCTCGCGGCACGAACAGGGTCCCGTCAGCCTATTCGCCAACTCCCCCTGACACTTTCGTTCCTATAGATCCTCCAGCCAGCGGTTTTGTAAAGCTGCTCTGGCGCCCCGATGATCCGGACGGTGACCCACTTACCTACGATCTCTACTTCGCGCCCGATCCGGAAAAGGATACAGTCTTCGTCTCGGATTTGGGGAAGCTGGATAGTTTGATGACGGCTGCGGAGTATTCGGTAGAGGTATCGGCGGCGGGTGTTACCTACTACTGGTACCCGGTTCCCACGGATTTATGGGAGGCAACTCAAGATACAACGGGGTTGAAGGCCTGGCGCTTTGTCGTTGGTGAAGAGTAGCTTCACTGTCAGTCAAAGCTGGACCACGCAATCGGTGTAGCGGATTTAAGATAAGTAAGGAGCGACCTTTAGGTCGCTCCTTTATTTACTTTCTTAAATTAGAAATAGAACCTGAAGCCCACCCCGCCGCCGAAATCGAAGCCCAGGCCAGGATATAGGAGCAGAAGCGGATCGACCTCGACAAAGAAGCTTATCGGTTCGTAGATATACTCAAGACCCAGCGGGATTCTTCCAGAGAGGTAAATCTTGTCAATTGGTCGTTCGTCTGATGGAGATACGGCTTCAAATAATCCGCCTGCTCCTATGTAGACAGCAAGGAATCCTGACGACACATCTATAGGATGGTTGTACAGGTATCCAGCCTGCAGGGCGAACAGATCCTCCTCGAAGTTCCAACCGAGTGCAGCGTCAATAGCATCCTTCCTCGAGAGCCAGAACTTGCCTGAGAGTCCTGTAGGTTTTCCCAAAACAACACCTGCCCCTATATTCCCGTGGTCTGAATGGGCGGCTAATGCTGCTCCTGAGAAGACAGTTGAACACACCAAGACCACTAAAAGCACATGCTTCATCTTGCCTCCGTCTTTTATGCCTAAATCATATCCCACCTGGAGGATTTGTCAATCGTTTTACTGCATCTTGGCTTGTAGTCTTGACAAGTTCTTAATGGGGAGTATGCTATAATAATGAAAAGGCAGGGCATGGGGCTTGCAGGTAAGCTGGTTATAATCTTTGGCGCGCTTTACGCCCTACTGCTGGCCGGGGTACTGGTGATGTCGGCCCACTTCTTTATCCAGGCTAAGGAACGCGATGCCCAATACAGGGTGCTTGACGTAATCAACTCCATAGATCTTGCACATAAGTATATGGCTTCCGAGGAGCTTGAAGCTTATATCTCCGATCTCTTAACCAGACGGTTTAGCGCAGCAGGGTACGATCTTGAGCTTACGGAGATCGCTATAGCATCAGACGGTACGGTTTTAAGCGAGAAGCGCGAGACGCCGGAGGGAGGGCGTACTAGACGTTACCATACTGAGATACAAGACCCGCAGACAAACAAGGTGGCATATACCATAGACCTTGTTTATTCGTTGGCCAACCTTGAGCGGGGGATATGGGGTTTTGTCTGGCGGATTGTTGTTGTAGGGGCAGCCGCGTTTGTGGTCGGGATAGCGCTTGTCCTTCTTTTCGTCAGGCAAAGCACAAAGCCACTGCGGTCACTTGCCTCGGCGATGCAGGAGGTGGGACGAGGGAATCTCTCTACCCGGGTCAGCATCACCTCAAGAGACGAGGTTGGTGTCTTGAGTGAGGCGTTCAACTGGATGATGCGCGGGCTGGAAGAGGGGGAGTTCGTTAAGGGTATCTTCAAACGATACGTGACCCGTCAGGTTGCGGAGAAGATACTCTCCGAAAAGGAATTCGTTAATCTTAAGGGTGATCGGCGAGAGGTCTCGATTCTCTTTGCCGACATCCGCGGCTTCACTAAGTTTTCCCAGCATATGTCCCCCGAGGAGATCATAGCTTTGCTCAACCACTACTTCGCCCCCATAATTGACGTGATAATCGAGAATGAAGGGGTGCTGGATAAGTTTATAGGCGATGGCTTCCTCGCTTTTTGGAATGCACCTCTGTCTCAGAGTGACTACGCTTTGCGGGCATGCCAGGCAGCCCTTGAGATAAAACGTGTAATCGCCAGGCTGAATTTCCAGCGTGAGAACGAAGGCAAGGTCCAGATCCAGATGGGGATGGGGATACATACCGGTACGGCCATTGCAGGCAACATCGGCTCTTCCCGCAGGATGGAGTATACAATCATAGGGGAGAGCGTCAACTTCGCCGAGCGGTTGCAGGAGTCGGCTATGCAGGGCGAGATACTTGTATCCGCTCGTACTCGTGAGCTTGTGGGCGAGCGTTTGACGTTCCTTCCACGGCGCATAAGAATAGAAGATTACGGAGATGCCGAGATAGAGGTATTTGAACTACTTCAACCCAAGGAGGTTAAGACATGAGGAAGTTAGTTTTGCTTCTTCCCTTATCTTTGCTTCTGGTAGCGATTTTTTGCCGGAAAGCGAGGGAAGAGAAGATAGTGGTCATAATCCAGGAGGAGACCTCAGAAGATACCAGCGAGCAGCACGCGGTGGATACGATAGTCGACACGGTGGTTGTGGTGGATACAGTGGCCGTTTCTGACACCCTATTAAAGCGCGAGGGCGGCGTTCGCACCATGAGCCTTACCGGGGCTGTGGTGCTTCTGGAACACGATCTTTCCCGTGGGGATGCCAAGCGCTTACTGCGTCATATCGAGGCCTTAGGGGATGCGGTCTCCGCCGAGCTTGAGGAGATCGAGGCGGCCCGTGGTGAGGAAGAAGACGAGGAGGCAGAGAAGGCCGAAGGCAGACGCAAACGGGCGCTTAATGTTTTTCTGATGAAGCTCTGGAGCCTGAAGCGTGCGGTGAAGGATTTCGAAGAAAAGGGTATCCCTCGTGAAGAGATAGAGAATATTCAACCGAAGATAGATGAGCTTGGTTCCCTGGCACGTCGGATCGAGGGGAAGAAAGACTAGATCAAGCCAGGCGTATCCAGGGTCTTTTTGAGGGGAGTTCAATCTGGTTAGGGTATTTTCTTTCTTTGCTTGGATAGCGGCCAACCACTAACCATCTAGGATGCTCCCCGCAGCCTTTAGGTTCGTGAGTTTAAGAGCTTACTTCTCCTCAGGTGCCTTGGCTTTCAGTTGGGCAAGGATGGCCTCTGTATCCCACACCTTGAGCGTGCGGTCATCGCCGCCTGTGTAAAGCTTGCTGCCGTCAGCCGAGATTGCACAGGCACGGATGGCTCCATCATGCGCCTTGAAGCGTCCGACTTCAACGATGCCAAGTCTGAATGCCCCTCCGCTTGCAAGCCCCTTCTCCTTAGTTGTATCAACCGGCTCGGTGCGCTTTAGGAAGACAACCTGTCCTTCCTGGTCCACAGCCACCATCCTTGAGCCGTCGGGCAAGAAGATAAGGTCAAGCACATTTCCGAGATCGCTCTGGTACCAACCTATGGAGCTGAGTTCTTCCCCCAGCCATCTCCATACCTTTATGAGTTTATCGGTGCCTCCGGTGCCGAAGTACTCCCCGTCCGGAGAGAAGGCGATCACTATGAGGTAGCCGTAGTTCTGTTTGGATTTGAAGGAGATGGTGTCCTCCACATCTGTAATATAGAATAGGCTGTCGCGTCCTGCGGTGTAGAGCTCGGATGTTCCGGGTCTGAACCTCAGATCGGTAACTACCCCGGTGTGTCCATCGAACTCGCCGAAACGTTCGCGTTTAGCCACGTCCCAGACCTCCACATCACTGCCGGTGAAGCCGGCGGCCAGGAAGCGGCCGTCGGATGAGAAGTCCACGCTGGTCACCGCACCATTGAAGAGCACTATCGAATCGAGGAGTTGGTCCGTACGCAAGTCGTTGACGGTTAATACCTCATCAGCGCCTGCCACCGCCAGAAGATTGCCGTCGGGTGAGAAGGCCACGTCGTTGATGATGTGGCGGTGTCGGCGAATTTTCTTTATGGATTTGCGTTCAACCGGATCCCATATCATAACAAGGCTGTCGGAGAATCCTATGGCCAAGCCCGCGCTTGAAGGATCCGAGGCTATTGTAAATATACGGCCTCCGAAGGTATCGGTAGCAATAGGATCGCCTTCGTAGATTATATGCACCGGTTTCTTACCGCAGCCTGCAAGAGCCAAGATAAATGTGAGGCAAAGTCCTAACCTCTTCATACAAACCTCCAGCTTAGCGTTTGACTTTTGCCAATAATACACCTGAAAGACCAGAAAACAAGATATTCGGTAGCCAGGCGGCAAGCCACGGCGGCAAAGCGCCGGCGTAACCGAAGGCCCGTGACGCCTGGAGCGCACCCCAGTAAAGGAAACTGAGAAGAAGCCCCAGGCCGACCCCCAGGGTTATATTCCCCCTTCTGAGCATGGTAGCCGCAGCAAGTGAGATCACCGTTACGATTACAATAATCAAAGGGGAGGAGAAGCGGAAGTGGTACTCGACAAGCTCCACCGCCACGTTTGATCCCGCAGCTCTCATGCGTTGTATGTAGTCTCTAAGTTCACCAACCCCCATCTCATCGGTTCCCTTGGTGCGAACCCCAAGCTCTGCAGGTGTTTCCGTAACCTCAGGCATAATTCGGCTGGGGTAACTTGTGAAGGTTGTTTGCCTCCCCCTGAAGTCATGAATCTCAACCTGCTCTCCCTTCCAGCCTTGGCTTGAGGAGTATCTTGCGCTCCTTATACGAATACTGCGTTCTATCTTGCGTTTGGGGCCAAGTTCCCATATTACCCAGTCCAGAGCGAGGCTGTCGGGAAGACGAAGTTGGCGGATGTAGTAGACACGCCCACTCTCCGAGATATAGAAGATCCGGTTCTTTATCTGCTTGCGTTTGGTTTTGCGCTTTTCAATGGTCTCGGTCTTGTATTCCACAAAACGGGTCTTGGTGCGAGGCGCCACTAACTCGCTCTGGAGGAAGGCCAGTACGGCCACAGCCAGAGATACGGCAATGAAAACCGCGAACAAGCGGTAGAGATTCACCCCACAGGCGAGAAGTGGGACAAGCTCGTTTGAGCGGATAAGACGTCCAATCACTATGAACACCCCCAATGCAAAACCCACGGGCAGGAGAAGTTCAATCGTTGCAGGAAGATCGTAGACGTAGTAAAGCAATATCTCCACTGCAGCGGACTTGTGGCGCAGGAAGTAACCCATTCGTTCAATAAGGTTGATTAGATCGTAGATAACCACGACGGTCACCAACCCCAGCAAGGCAAAGAGGATGAACTCTCGCGCAAGGAAGCGATCGATGCGGTTCATCTGCGCAGCCTCCACAAAAAGAGGGAGCTCTCGAAAAACACCTCTCCAAAGATCTCAACAGTGAATGGAAGGAAGATGAGGTTAGGCATCCACATCGCGATCCATGCGGTCAGCTTGCCTGACTTGGCAAGATTCTCCCCTCCTATGAGAAGGATGTAGTAGAATGCGAAGAAGATAAGACTCAACACGATCGCAAGTCCAATCCCGCCTCGGCGAAGCTTGCCTCCAAGGGCTGAACCGAAGCAGAGGAAGATGATTCCCGCAATCGCAAAGGCAATGGATTTGTGGATCTCAGCCCGCAGGCGGTTGATCCTTCGCCCCAGGCTGGCTATGCGACGATCGAGCTCCTCACGTTTAATCTTGTTGCTTCCTACTTCTGCGAGTTCTGCTTCGTATCCTTCTATCCTCTTTCTATGTTTGTCTATATCCACTGTAAGCATCGGCAGGGTCATCTCCCTTTCCGAGCGCCTGCTGCGTTCCCGCCTTACAAGTTCGGTGTTTATCTCAAGGTTGATTACCTGCGTGTCCGACTGGATGCGCCGGTAGTTATCCCCCACCTGTTCATGGATCTCGCTCCCGTAGAGAGTCATTATCATGTAGCGTTCATCCGCGGTGACCTCAAGTTTACCCTGTGGTGCTGTGATCATCGTGGGAACCGTGCTCTTCTTTACATATACCATCACATCGTAGATCTTGGAGCGGCGCTCGTCCTTTCGACCGATGTAGATGGTGTAGCCTGGAAAGTCTTCGTTAAATAGCCCCTCCTCAAGACGCGCCGTTGGCTTCTTGCTTGAGACGTCTGCGAGCATGTTCCTTACGCGGTGGTTGGCTTCAGGCAGCACATAGAGGTTGAAGAACACCATGAGCCCTGCAAGCAGGGCGGTAAATCCAAGCATGGGCACAAAGACCGAAAAGAGCCGCACCCCTGCCGAGCGCAAGGCGAGGATCTCGTTGTCCTGCGCCAATCGGCCAAAGGTCATCATCGCTCCTGCAAGGGCGGCAAGGGGGACAGACATAGCCATGACAAAGGGCAGGGTGTAAAGCAGTATCTCGAACACGTGTTGCAAAGCCAGCCCTTTACGGATGATGAGATCAACGAGCAAAAACAGCCTGTCCATAAGGAATACGCCGGTAAGGACCGCCCAGGCAAACACAAGAGGGACGATGTATTGCCGCAGAACGTAGCGCGAAAACCTATGCATGACAGATAATACCTCGTCTGAACTCCGTGTCAATGTATTTGTTGACTTGTTGGGGAAAGCCGGTATGATTTCAACTGTGCATAAGACTATTCTCGTGATAGCCGTTCCCTTTCCCGGTTATTATCTTACAGGGTTCAGAAGATGGTTGATGGAAGGGGTTCCCCCTGATGGTATGCCTGCTATCGTCAACTTCTTAAGGGAGACAGCAAAACGCGGCTATCAGGTACACATTACCCTGCCCGTTCTGGGAAGGGAATACCCTTGTAAAAGAACGGTGAGAGAAGGAAGGATAGTAGTCTATCCCTATAAGATACCGGCGTGTTTTTCTCCGTTGATAAAGCTGTTCCGATGGCGAGGGAATTTTCTATTGAACTTCTTGTTTATATTCCTGACAATGATTTTTTCCTTTGGGTTTCACATGAGATTGATCAAGCATATAAAACCGCTGTTCATTTATCAGATGGGTTACAATACGTTAAACGGACATTTCCTCCAACTTCGCACCGGTGTGCCTTTAGTTTATCGGATGTTCGGTACTGCATTAGGGGAAAAACTCGATTCTACTGGCCACATCAGACTCAACCTCTGGGATCGTATCCGTAGCACCCCAGAGACTTACAGCTACAGGTATCCTGGGGATCTTATGGTTATAGGTAACGACGGAACGCGGGGTGGAGAGGTCATGAGGGCGTTCGGGGTCCCCAAGCAGAGGTCCTTATTTACAATGAACGGTATAGGTTATCAGAGGGAGCGAAAATCGAAAGCGAATCTGAGGAAAGGGTTCGGCAAGGATGTATTTTTGGCGGTAACTGTCACCAGATTAGTCCCCTGGAAGGGGGTGGATAGGACTATACGGGCTTTCCCCCTTGTGATAAAAAAAGAGCCACGCTTGAGGCTCGTTATCGTGGGCGACGGGAACGAACGCAAAGCCCTGGAGGATCTGGTAAGAGAGTCGGGCATGGAGGAGTTCGTTAAATTCCAAGGGGTGATTCCTCACGATATGGTTATCGATACCATAAGACAGGCGGATGTTCTCATCTCAACCCAGTACGTTACCAACCGTTCTAATTGTACGTTAGAAGCGGTGATGGCGGGACGTCCGGTCGTTTCCTTGGATGATGGTTCATTAGATGGGTTTTTGGAACACATGAGGGATTCCTTATTGGTAGATACGGATGATATTAATGAACAGCTGTCTTCGGCTCTGGTGTGCCTTGCCCAGGACCCCAAGTTGTACGGAAAATTACGGAAAGGGGTGGAGAAAACGCGTAGCCAGATGAGGAGTTGGGCACAGCGCATAAATTATGAACTCGAAGTTATAGAAGGAGTTATTGGGTCAGGGAAGCCGGAATGAAATTGTTGTCGGTTGTTGGGGCTCGTCCTCAGTTCATCAAGGCGGCGATGCTTTCCCGGGCTCTTGCCGAAATTCCCGATCTTGCACACCTTCATCTTCATACCGGTCAACACTACAGTCCTGACATGGCCCAGGTCTTCTTCGACGAACTCGACTACCGTCCTGACTTCGATCTTGGGGTAGGTTCAGGAACCCACGCCCGTCAGACCGGCGATGCGATGATTGGGATTGAGAAGGTGCTTATGGATGAGAAGCCTGATCTGGTCATAGTTTACGGCGACACCAACTCAACGCTCGCCGGAGCACTGGCCGCGGTCAAGCTTCATGTTCCTGGAGTCCACGTAGAGGCCGGACTACGCAGCGGTAACCGGAGAATGCCTGAGGAGATTAACCGTATCCTTGCCGATGCTTGTTCCGATCTCTGCTTCTGTCCTACCCCGAGCGCCGTTGACAACCTCAAGAACGAGGGGCGCAGTGAGGGTGTAACGCACACCGGAGATATCCTCTTGGATACCCTCCAGCACTTCCTCCCTATAGCTCGCGAAAAGTCCAACATCCTTAAGAAATTGGAGATCGAAGAAGAACCTTTCTGGCTCCTCACGATGCATCGTCCCGCGAACGTCGACGAGGAGCGCTGCCTGAGAAGGGTCATTAAGTGTCTCGCTCACGACAATCACCCCCGTATCATTTTTCCCTGCCATCCCCGGACGGCCAAGACCCTGAAGAAGCTTTCCAGTAGCGAACTCGACCATATCGATATCATCGCCCCTTTGCCGTATCTCGATATGCTTTTGCTGGAGGAACATGCTTCCTTGATCCTTACGGATTCTGGCGGCGTGCAGCGCGAAGCATACTTCCTTTCCCGTCCCTGTCTTACGCTTCGGGAGGAGACCGAGTGGCCCGAGACCTTAAAGGATAGGTGGAATCGCCTCGTGGGGATCGATCCGGAACGGATACTTGAGGGAATTAGGGAAGAAACGATCCCAACACAATCTCCGGATATCGAAAGTTTCGGCGGCGGCAGGGCGGCAGAATGCATGTGCCGCGAGATGCTTGGCTTCTTAGAAAATCAAGCTGCATGAAACTTAGTGATCTAAAACTTCTCTCCAAAGATACACTGATCTACGGGATAGGCAACGCCAGCAACCAGATCATTCGCGTTTTGCTTGCTCCTCTTTATGTAGCGTACCTTGCGGCAGATCTTTACGGAGTGCGTTCCATCACCGCAGCTTTTTACAGATTTCTGCAGATAATTATTCTGTTTGCACTCAACCAAGCTGTGATCGCCGATTACTACAAGGCTACGAGTGAAGAGGAGCGCCGACGGCTTGTCTCCACGGCGTTTACCTACACCTTAGTGGCTTCATTGCTGTTTGGCGGTTTGCTTCTTGTTTTTGCACCACTTCTGTCTCATTCTTCCATCGTTCAGAGAATAATGGGGCTTGAGTCAGCGGAGTTGAGGTCGATCCTGCGTCTGTTCGGGATCTATACGGTGGGCAATCCTGCGGTTTTAATTTTTCTTGCCTTGCTGCGCAGTGAAAAACGACCGGGGATGTACAGTATTTTTACTATCTCCACCAGCCTTGTGCGCGTGGCTCTGACCATCGTTTTTCTCGTGGTTCTCGGACGAGGGCTACAAGGGCTTTATGAGGTAGATGTTTTGTTTGTTGTGCCTGTTCTTCTCGTTACTTCAGCTTTTGTCTATATCTATTCTCGAGGGATTAAATTTTCTTTTGCAAGCTTAAAGAGTATGCTGGCTTACTCTTTGCCCCTGATCCCTACCTCTCTTTTCTTCTGGGGAAGAGGGATGTTGGATCGACTTCTCTTCATCCCACTCTATCTTACTCATACAGATGTGGGTATCTTCGCATTTGCCTTAAATTTTCACAACATCGTATCTTTTATTTTAGTCGTCCCCCTTTCCTTGGCGTGGTTGCCTTACGCATTTTCCGTCAAGGAGCAACCTGACCTTCCGGATATAATCTCACGTGTCTTGACTTACTTTCTTTTCCTCGCGGGATGGGCTCTTGTGATACTTGGGGGAGCGGCCTCCGAGATACTACGTCTCATTGCAAAGCGCCCCGAGTACTGGCAGGGAGCTCCTCTTGTTCCTCTCCTGGTTCTTGGGGTTTGTCTCTATGCGGTCTACTTTATTCTTGGTACCGCCTGCCATCTTCAACGGAAGACAATTTACTTTACGCTGGTTACGTTTATTGGAGCGGGTGTAGCGGTAGGGGCCAACGTGATTTTGCTGCCACGTATAGGGCTCTTGGGAGCGGCCATCGCTTCGGCCGCCTCCTATGGGGCGATGGCCTTGTCAATGTTCTTTTTCAGCCGTCGTTTGATGAGGATCCCATTTGAGACAAAAAGGATTGTTCTCATCGCCTTAATATCTGCAGGAATAACCGCTGCTTCTTACTTCTGGCATGTTTCCTCTCCGCTGGTAGGGTTTCTTTTAAAGCTTGGTCTGGGGAGTGCGGCTTACCTGGGGATTCTTTTCTTACTCGGGTTCCTTCTCCCATCCGAACGCAATTTCATTCTCAAGCTGCTCAGGCGCAACAGGAACAAAAGCTGAAGATCTCAAAAATTGACAATGGTTATCGATAGGGATACAATTCTTGCCATGTCCGAGTACGCTCTCTCTGCTTCGAAAGGAACACCATTCTCTCGAATCCCCAAAGATTTGGTTGGCGAAGACAAGGGTAAGCCTCACATCCTCATCCTGGTAGAGCAGAAACATTTCCCCCCCAGCCACAAGGCAGCATCCTCACGCATTCACTCTCTGGCGAGATATTGGAGCAACCTCGCTTATGTGACAGTAGTTACAGATAAGTCTGGGAACTCCGACGAGGGTTACTCTCGAATAGCATTTCCTCTTACTGGACCACGCATGGATTTTCTGAAGCTTCCCTCTAGATTCCCGAAGTTGCTGCACCTCGTGCGAGGCTTGAAGGTGGACGTTATTTTTGCAAGTTTTCCACCAACATGGCAGATACTGGAAGGCTATCTCTTATCCCGTCGTCTGGGATGCCCGCTGGTTGTTGATATACGGGACTTACCTGCTGCGATGTTCCCGCTCAAAGAAGGCTCTTTTGTGCGTCGCATCTTTAACCTTTCTATGCGATTCGTTTCTTACCATCTTTTCTGCAAAGCGTCACGAATTGCAACAGTGACCGATTGGTTACGGAAGGAGTTGATAAAAACCCTCAGCTATCGGCGAAAGCCAATCTTTTTGATCCCTAACGGAAGCGATGTGAGGCTTTTCGAAAAGGCGCTTCGGGTGAAGAAGGAGTTTGACCTTGTTTACTCAGGAACATTAATACCCGTAAGAAATCCAGTCTTAATGCTTAAGTTTTTACACTGCCTCAGGGATATTTATCCCAGACTGAAAGTACTCTTTCTTTCGGATATTCTTGAGACGGCGTTAGGAAGTCAGTTTATTCTTGGTCTAAGACAGTTTGATTTAAGTAAGAACGTAGAATTTGAAAGGATGACTTCTTTACGGCAGATTCCGGACTATCTTGGAAAAGCGAGATTAGGAATTGATTCCCTATTTCCTGAAGTATATAACCATAAAGGAGTGGCTAGCGCGAAAGACTACGAATATCTTGCAGCGGGTTTACCGGTCGTTGGTTTGCTTGATCCTGGTTTTTACGTTGAAACCAAACGTTTGATACTTGATAATGGTGCAGGCATCCTAGATCCTGATCCTGAAAGTCTCGCTCGCAAGACTGTGGACCTATTAAAAGACCCTGCCCGGCTCCGCAAGATGTCCAAACGCGCCCGCGAAGTGGGTATGCGTTTCGACCGCAAGAAGCTTGCCGAGGAGTACTACTACAAAGTCATCCTACCTTGTTGGAAGGAATTCAACGAAAGACAATCTATCTCTGATTTTTAGCTGAGTAGCCAATCACAGGCCTTATAAAGCAAACGCCGTCGGGCGACTGGATATATCAGGATTCAGGTTCTCTCTGCAGGTCAGCGCTTCTCCCACTTCCTAAAACCCACTAAGCATGGTGACATTTTTGCCGGTTAAAGCCACATACTCGTGCTGCATCTTAGTCTAAAGCAGCGTCCCCGTTGGCTTCAACCCGAGTATAGAGCTCCGGGAAATATCTCTTTACCAGTTTTCTGATTATATCTGTCTGATGTTCAAAGGTTAATTTTTTTACAGTCCGAGAACCACCCTCCGCAAGTCGATGTCGTAAATCAGAATCGACAATCAACTTGCGGATTGCATCGGTTAATTCCTTGAGATTCCCTGGCGTTACGAGTAAACCGTTGACGCCATCTTTAACCCGATAAGGTATCCCGGCTAGACGAGTTGCAATGAGAGGTAACCCGGCTGACCAAAGCTCTAAAATTACCCTTGGGAATCCTTCAGGATAACTATCAGATGGTAGTACAGCGATATCGGTTTTTTTGTAAAGCTCTTGTAGCGGCCCGCTCGCGGAGACGAACCCCAGGATTTTCACGTGCTTATTCAACCCTTGCGTCGCTACTCGTTGACGCATCTCCTCCAATAAAATACCATCCCCTGCCATCGTAAGACGTATTTCAGGAAACTCAGATTTTAGATTTCCAACTGCATCTATTAAAATATCTATCCCTTTACCGTAAGCAAACCTTCCCACAAATAGTATTTCCTTCGCTTGTCCGCTCTTTTTCTTTACAGATTGTAGATCCTTCTCCTTGATAAGAATGTCGTCTATTGAAAATGCGGGATGTAACGGATTCGAGTAAAGTCTCTTCAATTCTTCCCCGGCTGTTAATACAAGGCCATAACGAGTCATTATTTTAACAGCTAGATGATAAATTAAAAAAAACAAATGAGCTAAAACTTTTACTATCCCTTTATATTTAGATCGTTTCGACGCTAGAAGGAGGTTGCTGACCACATGAAGAATTAGTGGTTTTCGTTTTTTTCTCGCAACCCACCAAAAGAACAGACCAATCATCGAGGGAATTCTTAACCAAATTACGTCACAGTTCTCTACGAATAAACAAGCTTTAGCAAAATGAGATCTGAAGTCACAAAACAAAGACAGAACGTTTTCGGCAGCGTTTCTCCAACTTGGTAAAGGGATCACAGTTACGCCTCTTTGCTCGAGGACTATATTGTACTTTTCCGGATCTAATTTTTCAACAGGAATTATCGAAACTGCCTGTGTAATAGATTCAGCTAGGTTCAAACCTTCTATGAACTTTAAAGCTTCATCTTGCGTTACGGTAAAGCGCCCGTCACTTAGATGGCTGTGATCAAGGAAAACGCCTAGTCTTAAAGGTTTAACCACAAAGTATTATACTGAACGGTAGGTGTAAGTCAACTAAAGGCTTATGCAACGCTGTTTTGTCTAACAGTTTCATAACAAACTTGTTTTCGGGTTGTGTTTCAACTCTCTCATTCAGCGGTGTACAACTTGCATAGGAGCGGTTGGAGCAAAAGAGCATGAATACTTAGCTGCTGGACTTCCAGTAATTGGATTGATGTATCCTGAGTTTTATATAGAAAGAGGTAAATTGATTGTAGGCAATGGTGCTGGAATAATGGATCAAGACCCTAAACGACTAGCCGAAGAGACTGCAGCTCTATTAAGAAATCCGGCTCGATTACGTGCGATGTCAAAGCAGGCAAGAAAAGTGGGTGAGCGTTTCGATCGTAAACGCCTGGCCGAGGACTATTACTACAAAGTCATCCTTCCGGCGTGGCAGGAGTTCAACGCAAAAGGATAAACCGCTCGCAGGTAGTTCTTTCACCAATCTTGAGATGTAGGAAGTAGACGCCTGGCGATACATCCGAGAGATCCCACATGAGTTGTCCTTCAGGATCTTTCAGGTGCTCTTGCTTTATGCGGCTACCTAGGACGTCGTATAGCACAAGCTTTCCTTTGCTTCCGTATGGAAAGGCGTAACTGATGCGGCATGAAGAATTCGTCAAGCTTTTAACCTCCAAACGTAGGGGGAGAGAAGCGATTTGCTTTTCCAGCACACCTGCCGCTTTGTTCAGCCGCACGATCAATGTGTCGTTAGCGTGATCTTCGTCCTGGGGATGAGATAGGGCCAGGGTGAGCACGGCCGAATCGGGTACTGACCAGTCTGTAACCAGGGTTATCGTGTCCATACCCAGGAAATCTAGGTCGGATGTAGCCGAACCCCAGGCGTCTCCTGAAAGCGTTACCTTTACGTTGCTGAGGAGGGCTCGGCCGTAGTTGGAAACCACAGCAACCAGATCCATTCTCGTACCCGGCTCTATCTGATCTCCATCACAGATCCCTACAAGTTCCAGCGCGCCTGCATCATAGTCATAAACCTCACCAATCAACCGATCCAGCCCCATCATGCAGAGATAGGCCGAGACCCAGCTCATGTCGGTGGTGTCCGCGTCCTGGGTGGTGGCCATGATACCGCCGTCATTGTCGGTGTCATAGGATAGGAGCTTGTGGGTGAGCCAGCGGTGGTGGCGGTCATAGGTCTCGTCGTGCGATATATCGTACATCGCTCCGTGCCCGTTTGCGTAGGCAACGTTCCAGGCGTTATCCCACGAGAAGTAGTCAACCTTCTTCCATTCCTGGAAGGTGTCAAGGTAGGGGCCGTTTACCTCGATCCATTCCTTACCTCTGAGGGTGTCGCGCAGAAAGGCGGAGTTACAGATGCCCCACACCATGGTTCCTGCGGACATCGCCCATCTTTCGTCCCCGAGCCTTGCCTCGATCTGGGGTTCGATGAAGCTGAGCAGGCTGTCGGCGAACGAGCACGCACTGTCCCGGGCCTCGCCGTCTTCTCGCTCCACCCCGTAGGAATAGAGCCAGCCCGCACACCAGCCTTTGACGAAGCGGTCTATATCCCAGTACATCCCCAATGGGTGTGTCTTTATGAACTCAGCGCATGAATCACGATACCATGCCCAGCTTTCGTCTTCGTAGACCGCTCTGTAACGTTGCTCAGCGGCAATCCCCCAGGCGCAGTTATGGGCGCGGTAATAGTCTTTGCTTCCTCCTTCTTCCTTCCATGCCGGGAAGTTGGAGCAGTAAAACCAGGCTTTATCGATATTCTCCTTAAATCTTGCGGTATCCCCGGTCAGCTCCCCGTATCTCGCCCACACCCAGATTGCCTCCTGGGTGTTGTCGGTCTCTATAGTGTTCTCCAGCTCGCCTGACTCGGCCTCTATCATCCCGCCGTGATCTGCCGAATCCGGATCGTTAAGCTGCCATTGGGCGCAGAACCCGGCTATCTGGGCGAACTCGTACAGGTAGTTGAAGCGAAGCTTTAAGGGATCTATGGTGTCCTGTGCCAGCGGCGAAACTCTAGGGGTACGGGGATAACTGCCTGGCCTCATCGGAGCGGTTGCCCACAGTGAGCCGCATAAAATCAGCCCTCCCATAATCAACACCACTTTTTTCATCAGTCGCCTCCTTTGCTCTATCCTAACTCAACCACCTAAGATGTCAAGTCTCCTCAATTGACAGGCGGCTAATCTTTATTATGATTAGGGGATGTCTGAACTCAAAGATTACCGGAATCTGTTTCCATCCTTAAATCAGGAGCGAGGAGGGCGGCAGCCGATCTATTTCGACAACGCCTGCATGACGCTTAAACCTCAGCCGGTTATTGATGCTATCCTTGATTACTACAACCGATATCCGGCTTGCGGCGAGCGCAGCACCCACTGGTTCGCTGCCCAGGTGGATAAAGGGGTCGAGGAGTCCAGGAAGGCCATAAGACAGCTTATCGGCGCATCAAGCGTAAAGGAGATTGTATTCACCAAGAACACCACCGAGGCGATTAATCTGGTGGCGCAGTCGCTGCGATGGAATCCAGATGATGTTGTTTTAACCACCGACAAGGAGCACAACTCAAACCTCTGCCCATGGCAGGAGCTTGCAGAACGAAGCACGATCTCCCGACACCGTGCCATCCCTTCGGACGAGCAAAGCCGCTTCAGCCTCCAGGAGTTCCGTAAGATTCTTGACGAAGAGCAAGGCAAGGTGCGCATGGTGAGTCTTTGTCACAGCTCTAACCTTGACGGAACCGCTATCCCTGACGCGACAATAAAAGAGGTAGTTAAGCTCACGAAGGCACATAATCCTGATGCCTTAGTGTTCCTGGATGCCGCGCAGAGCGTGCCGCATAAACGGGTCAACGTTCAAGAACTGGGTGTTGACTTTATCGCCTTCTCTATCCACAAGATGTGCGGACCTACGGGTGTGGGGGTGCTGTACGGACGAAAGGAGATCCTCAACGATGAAGAGGTGATCCAGCCCTTCCTTGTTGGTGGAGGCACGGTAGAAGACACCCATCTCTTTGGACATTCTAGCTACTTCCGCTCGCCCTATAAGTTCGAGGCCGGTTTGCAGAACTACGCCGGCATCATCGGCGCAGGTGCGGCCGCGCGCTTCCTTGCCGAGGTCGGGTCTGAACGTATCGCAGAACATGAACGGGTGCTCAACCGTGCACTTACAGCGAAGCTTTCCGAATTTCCCGAGATCCGTATCCTTGGCCCCAGTGATCCTGGGGAACGTTCAGGGATATGCACCTTCTATCTGCTAAAACCTGCGACCCGTTTCTCGGATTCCGAACCTGACATTGACGAGAAGCTTGACGGGAGAGCCAACATCATGATCCGTAAGGGAACCTTCTGCGTCCACTCCTGGTATCACGCACACGAGCCCCAGTTTGACAGCATCTGGCCGGGTTTTCGTCCCACACTCTTCCGCGCTTCCTTCTATCTCTACAATACGCTTGAAGAGGTTGAGCTCTTTGCCTCTACGATGAGCCAGATACTTGAGGAGATAGCCGAACTGCCGACCCTTACAGGGGGCTGAGTTGGCAGAAGAACCTGTAATTATTCGTTACTTCAAGGAGCTGTTTTCAAATCCGGGTGAAAGCCTTATGGGGAAGATAGAAGGCGCCGAGGTGGAAATCAAGGGAGAGCTTTGTCCCCGTAAGGGCAATAAGGATCAGCTTTTTCTCTACGGGAAACTGGATGGGAAGCGTCTTAGCAAGATAAAATTCATGTGCGCGCTTTGCGACCCTCATATGTTCGTGGCTGCGGATATCCTGTGCAGATCAGCCGCAGGTAAGGATCGTGAGGCGGTCGCGGCGCTTGATCTTGCCTCCTACGAGGGGCTTCTGGGCGGCTCGAGCCCGGAGGGGTTCGAGCACTTCAAGCGCGCGAGGGAACTTTTAGTCCTCGGGATGATGGAGGCTCTAGACTCATGAGCCGTGACTCCTCGCTGGTATTCCTGCCCAGCCAGCTTGCAGAAGGCTCCAACCGCTTCGAGATCGAGGCGGATATAGATGAACTCGATCTTGCCGAGTATACCTTTTCTGTGCCCCTGCGTTGCGAGATCGTTCTTGAACGCACCGGTGACAGGATCGATGTTCATCTTGATCTCGAAACCAGCCTGAAGCTTTCGTGTTCACGATGCGGTGAGTCGATGCGGCAGGATATTTGCGCCTCGGCCGATGTGACCTTCCTGCCCGAGGTGAAGAATAAAGAAGATGCAGATGAGCAGGATGCAACCGATCTGGAGTTTTACTCAGAAGTGCTTGATCTGAGGGACATCGTGAGGGATATGTTTCTTCTAGCTTTGCCGATTGCGCCGCTGTGCAGCGAGGATTGCCGGGGACTTTGCCCTTCGTGCGGCGCCAATCTGAATCGTGAAAATTGCAAGTGCAACACCCGCCTAAAACCCTCTCCTTTTGAAAAGCTAAGGAGGCTTGTGGATGAATAAACGAAGACTGACCTTCGGTGCTCGGAAGGCTTTGGCTGTCATAGGCTCCCTTGAGGCCAAGTTGTTCAGGAGCAGCCAAGAGAGCAAGCTGACCCCCAAGGCTCTGCGCAAGCAAGACAGACTGATCCTTGAGACGGTTGACGGCAAACGTAGTGCTCGCGAGGCAATCCTGGCCTCGGGGCTAGACTACCAGGTTGGACTTCACTCGATAGCCTGGCTTGTGCAAACGGGTTTCCTCTACAGCAGCGAGACGCTGCAAAGGTATCTAGAGCATCAGGCGGATCGCCTGGCGCTTTTTGTAGATCTTTTCTCTGACGTCGAGCATGACGCTGATTTTTGGGAGAACGAGATCGATTCCATCCTGAAAGAGGCTGGCGAGCTTAACGATGCCTTGCCTGGACTTAGCTGGGAAGGGATCACCCCTCATATCTCAGAGCCATTCCCTGCACCAGAAGCGATCCGCGAGTATTTTCTTCAGTTGTTCATCTTGCTCTACGACAAGGCCGAGGAGATATTCGGTTCCGAGGCGGTTCTTGCCAAGCGTATCCTGCTTGACGTTCGACCTCAGCCCTGATTTATAAAAAAGAAACGACCTAGGGTCGTTTCTTTCCAGCGCATGGGTTGTGATTGCCTTACTCGGCCTCTTTGAGGATTTCCATGACCTCTGCCGGAGTAGCTGCTTTTGACAGCCTGGTGCGCATCTCTTCCTTACGCAGTATCTTTGAGAGCCTGGCAAGCGCCATGATGTAGTGTGATTTCTTCTCCTCGGGTGCAGCTATGAGGAAGATAAGGTGGGATGGTTTGCCGTCGAGCGAGTTGAAGTCAACCCCCTTGGCGGAGCGGCCAAAGGCAAGAAGAAGTTCACTGGTCGCGGTTGTCCTGGCATGGGGTATTGCTACACCAAGGCCGATACCTGTGCTTTCCAGGTTCTCCCGCTTAAGGATGTCGACAAGGAATGTTTCTTCGTCCTGGATTAACCCCAGATCTACCATGACCGAGACCAGTTCCTTGATTACGGCAACCTTTTCCTGTGCCTTAAGATCAAGCACAATTCCTTCTTCTCGGATAGCCTCTGATATACGAATCATCATCCCTCCTGGTTGAAAATGAGCAGTGGAGTTGGGCCGAGTTTTTGCAAAAGAAGCTCGGCATCAAGTTCTTTATAGGGGAAGGTGACACAGAGGTCTGCCTCGTAGCTCTTAACCACCGAGGCGATGGTCTCTTCCGGCTTGCCTTCCTCCAGCATAAGTGAGATCTTAAGTTCCCTTCCGAATGCCACGTCCTCGATCTGATACAGGAAATTCCATATTCTGTCTTCGAGGATGTCCCGTTTTTCCTTCTCTTCCTTTGTCGACTCTTCGGGTTCCTCTGGCAATACCGCCAATACTATCAGGCGGCTCTGCAGCTGGGAAGCCAGATCCAGGAGCCCCTCAAGTTCCTCGAGGCGGGTTTCGTCCGCCTCAACATAGCAAAGCACACGTCTATACACTTTAGATAACCTCCTACTTTCCTACGCAGAAGCGTGAAAAGATCTCTTCAAGTATGCGTTGGTCAAGAGCCGGACGGTCAGTGCCTGTGACATCGGCAAGCGCCTCGCGCAGTTCCTTTGCTCTCATATCCAGATACTGCGCGTCCAAAGCAGACCGCAGATGCACGGCCAGATGCTCCAGACGCTCTTCCTGAAAGCGATTGGCAAAGAACGTCTCTCCCTGGCTTGATGCTTCTTCCTTTAGGCGATCCAGGAGAGGGGAGAGATTCTTTCTCTTCAAGGCAGAGATCCCTATAGGCTCGCCGGCGACGTTTTCTAAGGGAGGAACCTCCTTCACGGCGTCTGTTTTGTTCCATACGATCATGCCTGGTTTTGTTCTTAAAAGCTTTAGGAGTTCAGCGTCTGCCGGGACAAACCCTGAGGTCGCATCAAGGATAACCAAGATGAAATCCGCCCGATTGGCCGCCTCTATTGCACGTCGGACAGCGCACTGATCGGGAAGCGATTCTGCGATTCCAATCCCTGCGCCGTCGAAGAGGCGAACCTGGCCTGTTGGGAAACGCAGGGTTCCGGTTACAAGATCCCTGGTTGTTCCAGGCACAGTGGTTACGATAGAACGTTCTTCACCCAGAAGGGCATTGAAGAGGGTAGATTTGCCGACGTTAGGACGTCCGAGAATCATGACCGCCAAGCCCTTACGCTGGCTGCGCCCCCGGCGAAACGCCCGCTCTAGCCTTTGGGTGTCTGCGATGAGCTCCTCCAACATGGGTTCAAGGGACTCCTCGGGGATGTCCTCTTCAGGGAACTCAAGTTGAGCCTGGAGGATGGTTAGGAGCCAGCGTAGCCGGTCTGAAAGACCCTCTAGTTCTTTTGCAAGATCCCCTCGTAGTTGTGCCACGGCGGCCTTGACACCCTTCAGGGTTCGGACCTCGATCGTGGCAAGCACCGCTTCAGCTTGGGTTACATCCAGCCTGCCGTGAAGAAAAGCGCGTTCGGTAAACTCCCCGGGACGAGCCAGGCGAGCGCCGATCCCGATCAAAAGATCGGTTACCCGATCCACTATAAGCGGGTTGCCGTGGAGCGAGAACTCGACCGTATCCTCGGTGGTATAGCTGTGAGGAGCCCGGTAAACCGCGGCTAGGGCCTCATCTACGATCTCCTCTCCCTCGACGATGAATCCGTTGAGCAGCTGATGCCCTCGTGCTCCGGTCAAACGTTTACGCCCCTTAAAGATCTGATCACACATCCTTAGCGTCTTGGGTCCTGAGACCCGCACTATTGCCAACGCACTGCGGCCACCCGGGGTGGCTGGAGCAACTATAACATCTTGAAGGCGTTCAAGGAGCATCAACGGGTGCAATGATTACGTTCTTTCGATAGCCGGTGCCTATGGTGTAGGAACGCACGCCCTCTATACCGGCCAGGGTTTGCTCTGCCAGTTTGCGTTCCTTGTCAGTCAATGGATCAAGCATCATCTCACGGCCGGTCTCTTTTACTATCTTGGCTATGGCCATGGACTTCTTTCGAAGGAAGTTCTCACGCCGCTGCTTGTAACCGCCGACGTCAACTATAACGTTTGGCGTCTTCCCGCAACGGTGCTGTAGTATCGACTGCACCACCAGCTGAAGCGCCCGCAGGGTCTCGCCCAACCGACCTATGAGCAGACCATCCCAGCGCCGCGTACGGGCGTTGACGTAGTATTCGTTCTCACTGCGTTTACGCCATTCTATGCGCGCGCGGAAACCAGCAAGCGAGACTATCTGCGAGAGGACTTCGGCAAGTTCTTCACCGAAGGCATCTTGCTGGTTCGGTCCTTCTGCCATTGAGTTCCTCCAGATCGTACCCCTCTCCTGAAAATCGCAAACTCCAGAATGGAGAGGAGATTAAAAACAAACCAGTATAACTGTAGTCCTGCAGGGAAGTTAAGGAAGATTACAGTAATCAAAATCGGCATTATGAAGGTCATTAGGCGATTTCGTGGGTCGGTGGCGGTTCGCAGGCTCTGGATTACAGAGGCCACGCCCATCAGTACCGGAAGGATGTAGAAGGGATCGTGCTGAGACAGATCCGCCAGCCACGTTAATTCGCCGGCGGGGATTCTAATGAAGTTAAAGATGTTGATGGCCTTTTCGGGGTTCTTGACAATAGTTACCGTGAACAGCTTGACAAAGGGCGCGCCGCGCAGGCTAATGGCGTTACGAAGCACCGCGTAAAGCCCGAAGAATACAGGCAGCTGGATGAGCATGGGCAGGCAGCCCTTGAAAGGTGAAGCACCGTGGGCGCGGTAGAGCTTCATGGTTTCTTCGTTCAGGCGTTTTTTATCGTCCTTGAAGCGCTGCTGGAGTTCCTTAAGCTTGGGCTGCAGCACCTGCATCTTCTGCATTGAACGCTGTTGCACCTGTGAAAGCGGCAGGAAGATGAGTTTGATAAGTATAGAGAAGACGATGATTACTACCCCGTAGTTCTTTATAACGTGGTTCAGGAACTGGAATATCTTGAGGATTATGACACCCAGCCAGCGGAAAGCCGAGCCACCCAGCTCGACAATCCGGTTCAGTTTGTGCCCCATCTTTGTCAGTATGTTGTAGTCCTGAGGGCCGAAGTAAAGCCTGAACTCGCGGCCTCCTTCAATGTCGAATGAGAGACCGATACGTTGCTTCTTGGTTACGCTGGGGATTATCTTTCCAACCACAGGTTCTGATGGCAATATGATTGCGGTAAAGTACTTGGAACGAAGCGCCACCCACTCGTAAGGGCCGGGCTCGATCTCGCGGTTGCCTTTCTTTAGTTGGCCGATCCGCTTGGCGTTCAGATAGTTAACCTCCCTCTGGCCATCCCGGTAGTAGACCTGGTAAAGACCGATTTCTGTCTTATCCCCATTGTAAATCCAAGCTCTCTTTTTAGAATCATACTCGTAGAACGCTTCGGTCGGCACAAGCCCGGCTGGACAACGGAAGAGGAGCGCAGCAAGCGAATCCGACTGGATAACCGCTAACTCCCGCTCGGCCAGAATCACAGTAATGCGATTTTCCTTACCCAGTGTATCCTCCCAAATAAAGGTCACCGAGCTATCACTTCGATCACCAAGCTTGAGGACCTCAAGGGTGGTGTCCTTCTTGCCCAGCACCTCAAAACCTGACTCCTCAAGAAGGTTGACTGGTATTCGTTCAGTACTTGTGGCTTCTTTCTTGCGGGTGAAGTCCTTGATTTCCACCCTCGTGATCCTGAAGCCTGGATGATATGGCCATGCAAGGAATGAAAGCTTGAGGTGTTCGTTCTCAAGTGTTATTGAATCCGCTTTAGGCCCCTCCTGTGCTCGCTCCTCCGATCCCCTGCCGGTGGTTGGTTCTTTGGTGCCTGCTCCAACTGCAGCCGCAGCAGGCGTTGATTGTTCACCTGCCGGCTCACCCATACATCCACCTGAGCCTTTCCTTAAAAAGTTAAATATAAGCAGCATCCCTGCAACCAACACCACAACAATGATCGTCGACCAGATATTGCTTCTTTTTTGTTGTCCATCACTCACGTTACTACCTCACAGGGTCGTATCCGCCAGGATTCCACGGGTTGCAGCGCAGAATCCTCCATGCGGCCTTGGCCGTTCCTTTGAAGGCACCGTAGTGCTTTATCGCCTGGATTGCATACTCTGAACAAGTGGGTTCGAATCGGCAACTGCGCGGGGCTCCGGCAAAGATGATCTGGTAGGCACGAATGAGCCAGATAAGCACCCTACGCACCCTTCCCCCTCAGTTTTTGGGCGCATAGGAGGAAAGACCGGCAAAGCTCATCCTTCTCAGCCTCGTTTTTTAACCTGAAGATGATCACGCCCTCTGGGAATTTTCTCTTCATTCGCCTGTATATCTCACGCATGCGGCGCTTATAACGATTTCGAGCCACCGCCTTCCCGATGCCTTTCGGAACAAAGAAAGCTACCCTGCGGCGTGGCCCCTCAATGAAATAAGCCATGAGGGTTCCACTGGACAGCGGCGCGGCGGCCAGGACGGCCCTTATACCTCTATCACCACGAAGAATCTCAGAGCGCGGCAGACTTTCAGAGCGAGCGGTATTCAACTTCAACCTCACGCCGATAAGCGTTTGCGGCCCTTGGCACGGCGACGCTTCAGCACTGCCCGACCTGTGGAGGTCGAGTTGCGTTTACGGAAGCCATGCCTGCGTTTGCGCTTAAGGTTGCTTGGTTGATAGGTCCTTTTCGGCATGAACATTCTCCTTTCGTCAGACTGCGAGTAGGATTATAGTGTGAAATAATGGGAAGTCAAACGTTACACCCCATCGGGTCGTTACACGACCCGATGGGGACCCCCGAAATAAATGCTCCTTTTGCCCTACGGGCAAAAGATCGCAGGGGAGACTGTATCTTTCTTTGCCCCTTAAAGCTGCGCAGCTTTAAGGAAGCATTAGCTAGTGCGTTTCTTCTTGGTAGTGTTACGGGTGTTACGGGTGTTATGTCCTTGATTAAGGGGCGTTAGCCCCAGGAAGTTATGGAGATGCCCCGCAAGGGTATCTCCTTGTGAGCGGAGCGTTAGCTCCAAGTAGTAATGAAAATGCCCTGCTTGTGCCCCCGTCGGGTAAAGGGGTACGGGTGGTGTGTTACGGGTGTTACGGGTTACGGGTGTGTTGCGGGACGGGTGCGGAAGACGCTTGAGCCTATGAACTCGCGCAGGATAGAAGCTGGAGGTACCGCGGCATCGTCCATGGGGGTAACGAGTTCCAAAAGCGATATTATGCGTTCCGCCTCCGCTTTAAGACCCTTGGTGCGGACCGTATGAAGAAGTTTCATGGCTTTGTTGCGCATCACCGAGAGCTCGTATATCAAAGCTGAGTTGAACATCTCGTCCGCCGTCTCCTGGTAGGGAAAGACGTATCGTTCCTCGCCCCTGCGCACCTTGGACCAACGCTGGAGGGTTTTGGTAGGTGTATGAGCCCGGTATCGGTAGTCACGTAGCATCCGCCTCAGCATCCTTGTGTCCGATGTGGAGATGATGCGTTGATCATGGTAGTTGAGTTGGGTCAGCGCCGAGACGTAGATCTTGAACTTGAGATGCTTTGGCACGGCTGCGGTCAGGCGGGGGTTAAGGGCGTGGATACCCTCCACTATGAGTATCTCGTCCTGGGCCAGGCTAAGGGTGGCTCCGTCGAAATAACGCCTGCCACGTTCAAAGTCGAAGCGAGGTCTATCTATGGTCTTGCCTTCCAGAAGAAGCACAAGCTGCTGGTTGAAGAGTTCAAGATCAACTGCTTCAAGGACTTCGAAGTCGGGTTTACCCTCTTCGTCGAGTGGGGTGCGTGAGCGATCAAAGAAGTAGTCGTCCACCGAAAGCGGCTGGGGGCGCAAACCGTTAACCCGCAGATGCACAGCCAGGCGCTTGGCGAACGTAGTCTTTCCCGCCGATGAAGGTCCTCCTATGAGCACCATGCGTGGAAGTATCGGTGTTCCTGCTATCTCGTCCGCTATGCGGGCGATCGACTTCTCGTGCAGAGCCTCGGCCACGTTCACCAGCTCCAACCCTTTGCCGCCCCTTATGAGACGGTTGAGTTGCCCGATATCTGAGATCCCCAGCGCCTCGCCCCACTCCTCGTAGTGATGGAACACAAGGAAGAGCTTTGGCTGCTCCACGAAGGGTGGAAGCTCAGGGAAGCTTTCAGGCGTAGGGAAGTGCAGGATGAAGCCGGGTGGGTAGTAACGCAGCTCGAAGGAGGCCAGTGAGCCGGTGGATGAGACGAAGGGTCCGCGGCTCCAGTCGGCAAAATCGCCGCATTCGTGGATAACGAAGGTCTCCTTTTCGGTGCACTCAAGGAGCGATAGCTTGGAGTTGTTGTTGTTGCGGCGGCAGATCTCGGTTACCTCATTGAGATCGACCTTCTTCATGGTGATCGGAATATCCTTCGCCGCCAGAGTCCGCATCTTGACTTGGAGTATCTCCACATCGTTTTTATCCATCGCTCGCTCCATCCTCAACGTGCAGTAGAATCCCTTGGAGGTGGAGTGCTCAACCACCAAACGTGCGTCAGGGAAGGCGCGTTTGGCGGCCATGGTCAAAACGAAGATCAGGCTTTCGTGATGAACCCGGAGTCCTTCCGGGTCTGTGGCCAGGACGAACTCTATCTTGGCATCCTCGGTGAGCGGGGTATTGAGGCCGACCAGCTTGCCGTCCAGCCTGGCTGCGATAACCGGCTGGCCCGCTGGAACCAGTTCGGTGATCGACGTTCCCTTCTTTACCTCTCTTGTTGCGTCGCGTCCCAGCTTGATCTTAATCATGGACGCACATTATAGTGATTATCGTTTGGCGAGTCAATCTTGCTCGTTATATGGGAAGATTCCTTGGATTAAAAATGCGTGGTCGCAATAAAAGTAGGGGCACGGCATGCCGTGCCTCTACAATATCTTAAGGTATCGCGCAGCTCACGACGGCAAAGCCCACCTGGGTTTTTTCTTACCCAGCCTCCTCTACGAGGATTCCTTTAAGAAAAATTTCTCTCACTGTCGCGAAGCCCGTTTCGATTCCAGCTACCGAAGATGCAAACCCCAGAAGGGTCATTGCCAGCGTCTGGGGGGCTAGATTTTTTCTTACCTCACCTGCCTTCTGCGCTCTGAAGAAAACAGAGGTCAGCACCTCTTTTACCTCCTCAATGCTGGGAGTGATACGTTTCGTAAAAAGCATCATATGGCGTGTAGGAACGACTGGCGTTCCTCCGGTTTCGAAAAGCCTGCGCATGCTTGAGATCAGAGGGACATGCCGGCTGAGCGAGTGGAGTACCGCATCAAGGCGGTTTTTAACCCCTTTTTTCGATTCGTCCTTAAGGTCAGCCTTGAGATCTGACACTAGTTGGTCAAGTGATGATTTAATCATCGCTATGAAAAGCTCAAGCTTGCTCTTGTAGTAGAAGTAGACCGCCGCTTTTGTGATCCCTACCCTCTTAGCCACATCCTCCATGCCAACCTGATCGAAGCCCTGTTCGTAAAAAAGGTCTCTTGCAGCAGAAAGAATCTCCCGGCGGCGTATCTCTCCTGGTTTTCTTCGCGAACGTTCAGACATAACCAACCTGCCATTATAGTAGGGGAAGCAGCCCTGTCAAGCTGCTTTTTCCCCGGGTTTGTACCGGATTGAGGTGCGGCATCATCGTGAGGTTCGTTTCAGGCCTTTAAGGTAGCGCTCCTGCCAGATGGGTTGGGTGAGCTTCTCAAGTTCTTCATCGAACTCCACCAGTCTCTTGTAGTATTCAGGATCTTCGAGCGCTGCCTTTGCATTTTCGTCCTCCGGCTTCGCGCTGTTGTCCAGGATATTCTCTCTGAAGTTTTTGTGGTGGTCGCGGATAGAGCAGGGGGCAAGCAAATTATGGGGTTGGGCTTGATGGTATGCGTATTCGTGCTGCCATTTCCTTCCCCTTACAAATAAATCCGACATCAGCGCGTCTGCGATCGTCTTGCCCTCTCTGTACAGGTCGTAGAGATTGTCTTTGTAGTAGGGCACGAACCCGCAAGGCATGATGTTCCCGTTCCAGTCGACGTAGAAGTATCCGCCCGCTCTAGCGTAGGCAATGCAGCCATACGCTGCCGCACCACTATTCCAGAAGTCTCCGACAAAGTATTTCTTATCGAAGAGCATCCTTTCCCACTGGTTGTAAAGCGCAACGCGCTGCTCAGGAGAGATCATCAGATCCATGGTATCTTTGGCCCTCCCGATAGGCATCAGGTGAAACATCCACATATACACCGCACCCAGCTCCTCGAAGTGGTGCTTGTAGAACTCGTCGGTCAGCAGGATTTCAACGTTGTTCTTGGTTGCGGTAACGGATGTCCCGAAGGGAACGCCGTGGTGCCTCAGCCTCTCCATTGAATCCATGATCTTCGCATAGACGCCTTTTCCCCGTCTCGCGTCGGTTTCTTTCTCGTAGCCTTCAACGGATATCGCCGTGGTTATGTTTCCCAGTTTAGCCATCCTTTCCACCGTCTCCTCGGTCAGCGCCATTCCGTTAGTGTAAACAAGGAAAAACATATCGGAGAATTCTTCCACGGCGTCAAGCAGGGTCTTGCCCTGGGAGTTGTAAATAAAGGGCTCGCCGCCGGAGATCACGATGAAGTTCGACCCGATCAGATCGCGCATCTCATGGAGCAGTCTGGTGAACACCTCATAGTTCAGTGTAGCAGGGGTGGTTGACTCCGAGGCCGCGTAACATCCTGTGCATTTAAGGTTGCAGCGCTGGGTGGGAGAGATCAAACAGAAGCTAGGAGGTTCTATCCCGTATTTATCCTCGTATTCTTTCCGGACTTTGGGTCGCCTTTCGCTGAGGAACCCATCCATTACAAGGGTCTCGCGTACCCTTTCGGCATACTCAGGGGAAAAGTACCCCTTCTGGATGCTCTTGGCAGACTGCTCAAACAGATTCACAAGAAACTGTGTCTTTATTTCAGTGAGGTAGGGTAGGTTCGTAGGTTGGGCACCCATAATTCCCTTTTTGATTCTTGCCCTGAGTGGTTTTAGAAGTGTACTGGCGAGGCGGGGGTTTTTAACTGCTGCCTTGATTCCCTCGGCGATCAACCTTTTTTGAAGAGGATTCATTCTTCGTCTCCTTTCTTTGGATAAAAGCCGCGTAACGTTTTTTGGTAATTAACTGACCGGTCAGTTAATTACATAACTCAATTATAGGAGAAAGATGTGTGATGTCAAGGTGAGTTAATAAAAACAGGCGGTCTTGTGGCCGCCTGTTAAATCCCAAAGACATTCCAAATTTACGGTTGCGGCGACTGCTCCTTGTAGGGCTCGGTAAGAATACTTAACACCCTGCCTAAGGTTTCGCGAAGCTCGCGGCGGGAACAAACGATGTCCACGAAACCGTGCTCCAATAAAAACTCCGATCGCTGGAATCCGGGCGGAAGCTTCTCGCCTATAGTCTGCTCGATCACACGGGGGCCGGTAAAGCCCAGAAGTGCACCGGGTTCGGCGATTATTACGTCGCCCAGGGAAGCGAACGAGGCCATAACACCGGCCATCGTCGGATGGGTCAGGATATTGATGTAGGGGATGTGCGCCTGCTTTAGAAGGGCCACCTCAGCCGAGGTCTTGGTCATCTGCATGAGAGAGAGGATCCCCTCCTGCATGCGTGCGCCGCCGCCTGAGGCGGTGAGCATCACGAATGGCTTGCGTTCTGCAAGAGCCAATCTTGCCGCGCGAGCAACCTTCTCGCCCACAACCGACCCCATGCTCCCGCCCATGAACGCGAAGTCCGTGGCCGCGAAGATAACCTCTATCCCTTGAATTACAGCCCTGCCTGAAACGATCCCCTCTTCCATGCCGGTCTTCTTGCGTGAGGATCTGTATTTCTCCTTGTACTTGGGGAAGCGCAAAGGGTCAACAGGCACCAGGCCTTTATCCACCTCTTCCAGTCCACCTTCGTCCAGGAGAAGTTCTATGTATTTACGGTGCCCGATCCGGAAGTGGAAGTTGCACTTGGGGCAGATCCAGCAGGATTGATCGAGTTCCCGGCGGTAGAGTATCTCGCCGCAGCTCTCGCACTTCAGCCACAGCCCGTCCTTGAGCTTGGTCTTCTTGCGGGTGTTACGGGCGGTGCGCAGGTTCTTGCGTGAAAACACTAGGAGAACCGATCGGCAAGTTTCTCGAGCACCTGCGGCAGGGTGGTGTACTCCATATCGGCCTCGGGCAGTCTGCCCGGCTCGAACGGACCGTGACGGCGCAGGTAATCGGCTATCTCGTTGGCCATGGCCCTGGCTTTATCGTAGGAGGGATCGTCAAACATGTCGCGTGGGCCGATGAGCTTGCCCTCGGCAAGCTGGAATCCTGCGGCGATTACCCTCGGAGGCCCGTCAAATCGAGTAGGTGTCGCATTGGCAAAGCTTACAGGCATCAGAGGGCCGTTGTGTGAGCCGCGCATCCAGCCTGAGACCACGTGGGGGAATGAAAACGGTTCCAGAACCTCGCCCACCGCCGGCAGACCGGCCTGGGCGCGAACGATCATCACCGGATCGTCCTTGCCCACGTACTTGCCTGCGATCAGGGCCAGCTTCTGGGTAGACGCCTTGGCCGCCAGGAGCCCGTCCTTGCGATAGATGGTATCTACCACGTAGTGCTCGTGGCTGCCGATCAGCGCCAGGAGATCATACATCTCCTCCGGGGTGTTGAGCCCTACCTTCTTGTTCTCGTAAGGGTCGTTGATCTCGAAGATGAAACCGTCGTGCATGGAGGGATCAATAACCAGACCTGCGGTGTTGAATGGGTCGGCGAATATCTTGTATAAAGGATAGTTCCACGCACCGGGAGAGGTCTTGTCGGCCATGAAGATTATTACCGGTTCGCTGGGGCGCTCTTCAAACTCCATCTCCGCACAGCCCGGTCCCATACCCTTAACGTTGCCGGAAAACGCGTCGGCTAAAAGGTCTTGGCCCGCTCCATACAACTTCAGTTTCTTGGCAACCTCTGTCCCTTCAACAAACGTATCCCAGGCCAGCTTGTGGATTACCTCTGCATCGGTGCCGTGTGTGTGGGTCATGATCAATTCAAGATCGTCGCCACAGGCGAGGACCGAGAAGTCAATTAACTTTCCGTCGCGCTTAGCCACATCAAGCATCGCCTCGGCCTTGGCAAGTATCTCAGGGTGAGAAGCCGAGTGGCCTACGTAGCCGCCGACGTCGGCCTTGATGACGGAAAGCGTTATCTTAGCCATTAATCCTCCTTGATTTCCGTGAGATTAGAATTTACCCCAATATTAGGTCGGATAACCATGATGTCAACCCTAAAATCACCCCATGAAGTTTCTACAAAACTTCATGGGGACCCCGAATCGAATGCTCCTTTTGTCCAGAGGACAAAAGATCGCAGAATAACAGATCAAAGAGCGGGATTAAGCCGCATGTTGTTAATAAGTTCCTCCTTGCCTCCTTGTACGTAGCTTATTAGATCCTTTACCCCGGGGGTTACGAAAGGAAGATTATGGGCAAGCTTTCCGGTAGGCTCCTTCGATGTTGGCCTCCGAGCCCGCAACGATGGGTCTTTCTAATCGGGCGGACTTGAAAGTCCGCCCCTACTTGCTCTGGAATCCAGAAGATGGTACGATCGATCAGGATATTCCAAAACAGACGTCTCCGCTAAGGTTGGAGAAATTCTCAGAACAGGTAGAAGAGATTTATGTGGCGCGTTACAAAGGGCTACCGCCGCACACCGCAGTGAAATAGAGTGGTGAGCCATCAACGGTTGGATATCTTCACCCCAGCCCTGTCCAACTTCTGACCATTATTTGTCCACCTTTTGTCCCCCTTTTTTTAGGCCAAAATGACCCCTTGAAGTTCATATGGACGAACCCTGGTTGACAGATTGAAATCCTTCAGTAGCATACGTTAACATTATGATTACGATTTTGCTTTTCCCGGGTCAGGGAGAAGTTATGGCAGGGCGGCTCTGACGAAGGGCATCTCAACCAATCCCAAGGTGCTTTTATGCACCGTCTACCGGCGCTTTCGGGGCGACTACGTTGTCATCGCAAACGCGCCGCGCAGGGTAAGCCCCGGGCTGCGCTTCATCAAGCAGAACGTACCTGAAGTCGAGATACTTGAGTATCCCATGTGGCGTGAGTATGTTGCCAGGCTCCGCGAAGGCTGGGACGTGGTTGGGTTCAGCTTCTACCAGAACGAGATCGGCGAGATTCGCAGGATGGTGGCCGAGGCTCGGCGTCAGGGGGTGCGCGAGATATGGGCCGGCAACTACGGAGCGCTTGACTACAGTATTCCTTCGCTGGTGGATCGTGTCTTTATCGGACCTGCGGAGGATGATATCGCCCAGGTCTTCGGCTATCGGGTCCGGCCCGAAGATATCCAGCATCCGGTGATGATGGTTCATTTCTCCCTCATCCCCGGTATACGCGCACTTACGTTCGGCCTCTTATACACCGCGCACGGCTGTCCTTACAAGTGTTCATTCTGTCAGACCCCTGTCTTCGAGCGCCACCGCTTCACGATCAACCTCGAAAGCATCGAGCGAGTCCTGCGCTACTACAAGAAGCTGGGGGTCACCTACCTGTTTCCCATGGATGAACTCTTCGGCATCTACCCCGAGTTTACGGATAAGCTTACGCGTCTGTTTGCCCGTTACAAGTTCCGCTGGTGGGCTCAGTCGCGCGCCTCGCTGTTTGTGCGCAATCTTGATACATGGCATGAACGCGGGCTGCGCATCCCATCTGTCGGCGTGGAGTCCATGAGCCAGAGTTCTCTCGACGGGGTAAACAAGCGACAGAACCCTGAAGAGGTTTTCGAGTTCTGCCGCCGCTCGAGCGAAAAGCACGGCATGTATCGGATAGGCTACTTTATGACCGGACACGAGGACATGACCGCTGAGCAGACATTACAGGATGCTGCTCGCCTCAAACAGGCGGGTTTTGACGCCCACGCCGTATCCATCATCACACCCTTCCCTCAGACACCGTTGTGGGACAAGCTAAGCTCCCGCTACGGTATCATTGACCACACATACAGTCATTACAAACTACAACACCTGGTCTGGAAGCATCCCCACATCTCACCGACACAGATGCACTACCTTCAGAATACCATAATAAAACTTCTTGTCAGGCCTATTGACTTCATCCATAAGGGTCTTTCGAGACTCATCTGGGGAGGGCTGCGTCAGGATGGCGCAGACTTCATCTGGCGCAACCTGATTAAAGGCCCGATTGCCGCCCTCTTCATCAACGACCGCAAGCAGGTCTTCTTTTGACCCCACATGTCTGCTACGCATCCATGCGGGGACCCCAATATACACCCCACACGCCTGCTGCGCAGTCGCGCGGGGACCCCAATAAATCACCACACACATTTCCTTCTCTATGCAGTGCGACGACCGCGTCGTTGCCTTCTGTTTTGACCTGATGCGATGCGGATTTGTGGGATGAAGTCGTAGCATTCATATCAAAAATATTTCTTTAGCCCCGGTTGTCTTTTTGTGCAACTAGATTTCGCCCCCTCCTAACCTCCCCCGTCAAGGGGGAGGAATCTGCACCCCATGCCGTTGCTTCGCAACGCCGCGGGACCCCGAAAAGTCTTCTCTCCTGCGATCTTTTGCTCAAGGGGGCAAAAGGAGCATTAACCGTACGCCTTGCGAAAGGCCTTCTCGATATCCGCTTCCGAGACCTCATCAAGCACCGTGTACCGGCCGGGACGGGTGGAAGGGGCGTGTGCGACGATCTTCTTGAAATCCTCGAACCCTAACCCGACGTCCTTGGGGGTAGCGATCAACTCGTTGGTTTGCAGAAACTCCGCCTGAGCTGATTGGGAGGGCTCCTTCTGTAATATAGAGGTAAGGATTGCGAACATCGCCACCTGTTCGCCGTGTAACGATTCGCACTCATAAAGCTCATCACAGGCATGACTTAAAAGATGCTCTGCTCCGCTGCATGGCCTGCTGGTTCCCGCGATGCCCATTGCGATCCCGGAAAGCATTAAACCCTCGGCGAGGATACGCAAGAACGAGATCTCCTCAAAATTCACCCGCTTCGCATCCAGCATCTCAAATGCGGATTTGCGCGCCAGAAGAGCGGCCACCGTGTCGTAGTGTTCATGGATGCGGCGATAAGCCAGAAGCCAGTCGTTTGTTGCGGAGATGTTGGACAGAAGATCCCCCAAACCTGCCTTGAGGTTTCTCTGCGGCGCGCTGCTTACAGACTCAAGCTCCACAAGCACCGCTGTTGGCATATTTACCCCAACGCTGCGAGTGCCTTTGCGGAAAAGAATCACCGCTACAGGTGATGAGATCCCGTCGTTTGAAAGCGAGGTGGGCACGCTCACCACTGGCAGTATGCGACGGGAACCTGCGAACTTGGCAACGTCTACCACCCGGCCTCCGCCTACCCCGATGAGCACGTCGGGTCGAAGTTCATCAATAGCCGCCTCAACCGCTTCGACCTGGGGATAGGAGTTGTCTTCTATCTCATGAATGTATGGTTGTGCAAACCCGGCCTTCACCTTCTCGGCCATAGACAGAGTCTCGCTCATGGTAACTATCAAAGGCCTGGTGAAGAGCAGGTTGGATTCACAGAGAAGCTCGTGAACCCGATCTAGCAAGTTATCTTCAATCCTCACCAGGATAGGCAAGGAGACGTTGCTTCCAAATATAGGCATCTACGCCTCCTCTCTTTCAATGGCTCTCGCCACCTCTTCAGCGCGAGCCAAATCTTCAAAGGTGTCGATTTCTATCCAGGGCAATCCTTTGGTGCTCAAGGCGTAGAGGGGGTGTTCATCCAGTATCTGGGCTATCGCTTGCTCATACCAAACGTCAGTTTGACCCGCATCAATCATCTCGTCCATCTTCTCAAAGAACGCCTTAGAAAACCCCTTCCCGAATCTGGCAAGCCCTATATACTCCCCTTCACTTACCTTTGGATCGAGTTCCTTTGAGATGGCGGTAATCCTTTTATCCTCATCCACCATCACCCTCATCTCCTCCTCCGCCAGGGGATGCACATCGTCAACCATGAGTATACTTTCTTTATCTGCAGAGAGTATACCCTTCACCATCCGGGGAGCAAACAAAACGTCGCTGTTCAGAAGCAGGAACTCCTCACCGGCAAGCTCTTCGTGGGCGAGCCAGAGCGAGTAGATGTTATTCGTTGAGGCATAAATCTCGTTGTGGATGAATCTGCATTCAGGGGCAGCTTCCTTCAATCTCCCAGCCGCATGTCCGGAAAGGATGATAATCTCCTCGTGTCCTATGCCTGCAGATCTAAAGCTTTCAAGTGAGCGTTCAAGAATTGTCCGTCCCCCCACATCAAGAAGGGCTTTGGGCTTATCTGCGGTAAGGGGGTAGAGTCTGCGCCCCTCACCTCCTGCGAGGATGATCGTCTTCATCGGCTTCGCCTCATCTTGATCTTGATTGCAAGGGCGTTGATCCCATAGAGGAAGCTCGCCCCACAGATCATATATGTGGGTAGATGCTCCACAAGCCATGCAAGAAGCGGTGCTATGAACAGGATAAGGAACTGCTCGTCGTATGCGGTGTAGAGCTGCCCCACCCTGCGGATGATGTGCCTCTCAGGCAGGACTTGGGGTATTTTGCTCTGGCTGAGGCGTGGCGGAGTGTGATGGGCAAAAAAGTGAATCCCGTAGTGAAATAGGACTCCTCCAGTGGTCCAAAGAAGCCATGTGGTTCCGAACTGACGATAGACGCCCCATGATAAAGCTAGCAGCGCGAAGAGCTTGCGCACCAAATCGATCACAGGATCGAGTTTTGCTCCTAACTTGGTCTGTTTACCTGTAATCTTGGCCAGTTTGCCGTCGGTGCAGTCCAGGATCCATGAGAACTGAAACAGAAGCGCTCCCCAGATAAGGGACAGGGGATCGCCGCGCCAGAAGAAGTACACGCACGCAAGTGCTGGCAGAAGACTAGCTACGGTAACTACATTAGGATGGATCGGGGTATAGGAAAGCAACCTCGCCAGAGGGATGCCGAGAGGGTCTGCAAAGATAACCGTGCTCCATGCGTCGGTCTCTTTAAGATAGGGTGGGAGTTGCCTCATCTGCTAGTCTATTGATTACCGTTCAACTGTCAACATATGGGGGCAAGGATACGATTCTTTCCATCAATGGCGTGCTGATCACAGGATTTAGATCAAGGATGGATACCTAGGTTTGGGTAATACCGATTCAATAACTCTCTGATGCGCCGAGCTTGGTTCTCAAACGTCGAAGATCTTATCGTCTCGTATCCACCTTCAGCTAAACGATATCTCAGGTCTGCGTCTTGTAGAAGCTTGCGCAGGGCGTCGTGCAACTCCTTGGGATTCCCTGGTGTAACCAACACTCCGTTTACCTCGTTCTTCACGCGGTAGGGGATGCCGGCGAGACGGGTAGCCACCACAGGCAATCCTTGAGCCCATGCTTCCAGGATCACCCTGGGGAAACCCTCGGGATAGCTGTCTGAAGGCAATACGAAGATATCCGTCTCACGATAAAGCTTTTGAAGAGGGCCGGTTGAAGGGACGAAACCCAGAAGCTTAACGTAACTTCCAAGACCGCGTTCGGCGATTTTTTTACGGATGGGTTCAAACAAAGGACCGCTGCCTGCCAAACGTAGGCGCAAGGCGGGAAAATCCACGTGTAATTCCTCCACCACATCCACGAGCAGCTCAATCCCCTTGCCGTAGTCGAATCTTCCAACAAAGAGCAACTCCTTTGCCTGTCCCTTGGTTTTCCTGGGAGCCAGCAGATTCTTTTCAGAGAGTAGTATATCGTCAAGCTGATATGCAGGATACAGGTGGGTTGAGAAAAGCTTTTCTAATTCCCCGCCCGTGACCAAGACAACACCATAGCATGTTATCCACCGAATTAACAGATGTAACGCGTACGACGCTAACTTTACTGCGAAAAGACGAAGGCCCTTATATTTGGATGTACGGGCGGAAAGCAGGACATTCCCGGCTACATGAATTATTAAAGGTTTGCGTTGCTTACGGGCTAACCACCAGAAAAAAAAGCCGGGCACCGCCGGTATACGGAGCCATAGTATATCACTTGATTTAATCAAACCACGGGCTGCTTTTAGGATACGACCTAGTGAAAAGGGTAGGTAAACAATGCTTTGCGCAAGGTCGCGCCAGCCAGGTAGGGGGAAAAGTTTGATACCAAGGTTCTCTACGACGACCCTGTAGTTCTCAGGATCTATATCCCGGATAGGGGTGACAGATACAGCCAAGGAGATTTGGTCAGCGAGTTTTAACCTTCGGATGAAGTTCAGCGATTCGGAGTTGGAAACGGTAAAGTTCCCATCGCCTCGGTAGCGATCATGAAGGTAGATACCCAGCCTTAAACCTTGCACCATTGGAAATTCTATCCTGTGAGAATCGGAAGTCAACCGGTGGGAGTTGTATCGATCAAAAAGAAGGCCTGCGGGTGTAATCGTGTAGGGTCAGGGCCACAAGCCTGGAGTCTACTTTATCAGGGAGGTATCTAATAGTCCGAGCACGACGCAAAAAGTTGTTCTGACACCCTAAGATAGTCCTTCGGGGTCCCCGCGCGGCTGCAAAGCAGACGACGTGTGGGGTGAAAAGACAAAGGTGATACTTATTCGCTGAATATCGTGGCACTTCCGGGTGCCAAATCTCTTGACAGTCGTCGGTTTTCAGCCTATAGTTATACGTTAACAACACGAGCCAGGGTCGGCTGTTATCGAGAGACATCCGGTGCAATCTAAACGAAAGGACGGATGCATGAAACCGCAGATTCTTATCGCACTCGGTATCCTGCTCATTGGAGCAGTGGCGTTTGCCAATAAGGTATGCCCGAGTTGCAAGTACGACGAGGATGACAACCTTAACTACTGCACCAAGTGCGGTACTGCGCTGGTGAAGGTGCAGCCTAAG